>CAJMEI010000086.1 GCA_905212395.1 uncultured Christensenella sp.
TCGTCGTCAGTGCAATCTTACCGACATTCTGTGCAACTTCCTCGTTCATCTCAAGGCTGCCGATCGTATAGTAAGACTGGTTGCCCTTCACATCCAGATTGTTTCTGACATAAACCGTACCACCGTTCGCATCGGTTGTCACGATATAACGCTTGGTATTCGTACGTGAAATCAGTTCCTCACCGATGGTCTTATCATCGTCCATACCATAATCTGTCTTATCCATATCCAAAACAGAATATACATAAGAATCTACCTGTTCTTTCTGTTTCAGTGTTTCATCTGTAAAAAGGGCTTCCTCCGATGTGTAACTGTATGTTCCGTCACCATTGTCCGTTCCCTGTACTGCCTGTCCGTGTCTTGTATACAGCACTGCATTGGATGATGCGTTATATGTATACTTCGCTGCGGCAATTTCATTGCCTTCACTGTCTGTCAGCGGTGCATCCAGCGTAATTTCCTTTTCAGGACATAAAACGTCATTGATAGACTCCACAATCCCGTTTACCAGCTTATCCAGCCCTGCCATCGCACTTAAAATAGCAGACGGTTCAATGTATGTATTGTAATAATCCTGCTTTTCCTGATATGCGGCATTGGCTGCATCGTATGCTGCCTGTCCTTCTGCCGTTGTCAGGTCATAATCACTCTCATCCGGCTTTACCGGTACATCGGAAGCCTTGACATTGACACTTCCCCGCGCAATAATTGCACCTTTTAATGAACCCATATCATTTTTACTGCCATTTGAAATCGGCTGTGTAATGTCAAATACATCCTTTTCAAAGGAAGGCCAGGTTGGAATCAGCAGCGAATTACTGTCCATGGTTCTTGTGGACATCTCTGTCACATTATTCTCATTGACAAACGGAATGCCTTCGCATGTGACGATGACACGTCCGTTTGCTTCTTCATAATAAGACATCTTAATATATCCACTGAGTTCATCGAGTGCATTATCACGCTGGTCACGTAAATCGTTGGCATATTCGCCCGAACCGGATTCAATTCCCTGAATCTGCTTGTTTAATGCAAAAATGGTCTGCCCCAGTTCATTAATCCGGTTTACGGAATTCTGTACTTCGGTATTCAGCGTTGTCTGATAGTCTTTTAAACTCTCATAGATTTTATTGGATCTGTTTACAAATGCTGATGTATACTGAATTAAAGAGGATCGTGCAACGGTGCTTTCAGGATTCTTGCTTAATTCATTCACTGCGGAATATAAATTTTTCAAGCAGTCCTGATAGGTAACACCCTGCATTTCACCAAAAAGATCTTCTACTTCTTCTACGGCTTTTAAGTTGCTTTCATAGTAACCTAATCTGCCGTTCTCTGTCCGATACGCTCTGTCGATAAACGTATCGCGGATTCTGCGGATTTCACTGACGGAAACACCGAGTCCGTATTTATCAATTGTATTACTTCTCGTACCAACAGTCAGATACGTCATATCTTCAAACGTAATCTGCTGTCTTGTATACCCCTCTGTATTAATGTTGGCGAGGTTATGTGCTGTTGTATTTAAAGCTGTCTGCGCGCTGTGCAGGCCGGAAACGCCAATATACAGACTTCCCATTCCGTTTGCCATTGTTTCTCCATTTCTGCCCTCATCTGCTTATCCTTAAGCCGGCTGTCCTCCCCTCCGTGGGAAAACCTGTATAAAGTATAAAATTAAATATTACTGTCTTGCATCAAAGCCGCTGACGGTCTGGATTCTCTCCTCGTCATAAGCGTTTTTACTGTAGTTTCCTGTCTGTGGCGTAAGCACTGCATTTTTTGCAATGTTAAGTTCAAACTCAACCATATCCAGTGATTCTTTTGTCAGTAATTTATTATTCTCGTTGATTTTCATCAACTCATTTAATGTCTTTTTAAGCTGTGCATTAACTGCCGCAAGTGCATCATGCTCTTTAGGCTGCTTCTTTAGCACTTCTAAAATATCTTCTAATTTAATGTCTGTTCTTCTTAAATTGAGTACATTGCAGATATCATCTACATTTTCCATACGCTGCTGTTCCAGTTTGTTAATGGCATCAATACGTGCCTGTTCCTGAACCAGAATATCCTGTAACCGCTCAATATCCGCACCGACAATTGCCTTTGTCTTGTTATTGGATAACTCCAGCAGTTTTTTATACTCTGCATCTTCCTGTCCAAGTACATCAATAAGTGTATCAATTAAACTTGCCATGAAAGAATCTCCTTAAAATGTTAATGTTGCAATATTCTCAAGCATCTTACCGGCAACTTCCTGCGCACTCACACGATATGTTCCTGCCTCCATTGCCGCTTTTATCTGTGCAACCTTGTCTTCTCTTACTTCCGATGTCCGGCTTACTGCCTCTTTTGCTGTCTGATAATCCTTTGCTGTTCTTGAAATTTCCAGTTTATCACTATATGAAGCAGTACTGCCTCCCTTCTTTGCAGAAGAAGCTGCCCCACTCTGATAAATCCGGTTCACAGCACTGTATGCCTCTACACGCATTGCTGACCGCCTCTCTTTCCGTTTAAACTCTTTTCCTATTCTCATTAAAATGGTTTCAGAAATATTATCGGTACTTTCGGCATATTCCTTAACCTGTTTTTACAATTTTTAAATACAAAAAAAGAAAGAATCGCCCGGAATTCTGTATATATCCTGAGTAATTCTTTCTTTATGCTCTGTAATATAGAATCTGTTATTTATCAAGGAATCTCATTCTTGCATTGTCACGATCCCTGCCTGTCCTTGGTGCCGCTGCCGGTGCCTTATACAGATTATCCAGCTTGTTTGCCATCGTTCCTTTGCACTTATCACAGTAACGCCCTGTCTTAATCGTTGCACCACAGCACTCACACTGCAGTCCGATCGGTGAATCATCCGCAAAGCAAAGACGTTCTTCACGCACCCACTGTTCAATCTGCTTGGTGCTGACTTCAAATTTATCTGAAATCTCTGAAATACTTGCAACTTTGTTGTCGCGGATATATTCCTTAATTTCCACGAACTTGTCTTCCAGCTGTTTAATACAGCTCGGGCATAAATTACGGTAACTGCCGCCTATATAATTATATAATTTCCCACATTGTCTACAATTTCTAACATCCATAACCAATTCTCCCATTCTGCCGTTCCCGGCATTTTCTTAAAATCCTTTCCCCGCACACAGACATAAAAAATATACTTTCTGTGCGCCCTTTTCATATAAAACTTTTGCGCAGCTGTCTATCGTTGCTCCTGTTGTATAAATATCATCAACAAGTAAAATTTTTTTATATTTTACTACATTTTTAACTTGAATTTTATAAGCAAGTTTAAAGATAAATAAGCTTTTTTATTATGACAAAAATTTATCGTTTTGTCTACCAATTTACTCCCACTCGATAGTTCCGCTCGGCTTTGGAGTTAAATCGTATAATACCCTATTTACACCTTTAACTTCTTTGGTAATTCTCGCGGTTAGCTTTTCCATTAAATCCCAAGGAAGTCTTTCTACGCTTGCTTCTATTGCGTCAACGGTGTTTACCGCTCTTATAACGACGCACCATTCGTAAGTTCTTTTCCCGTCGGTGATTCCCGTAGATTTAAAATCGGGTACGACGGTAAAGTATTGCCAAACTTTTCCCGCTAAACCGTTCTTTTCAAATTCTTCCCTTAAAATAGCGTCCGATTCTCTTACCGCCTCTAATCTATCTCTCGTGATTGCGCCTACGCAACGAACGCCTAGTCCCGGACCGGGGAACGGTTGACGGAATACCATATTGTCGGGAAGTCCCAAAGCTTTTCCGACGACTCTTACTTCGTCTTTGTAAAGATATTTTAAAGGTTCTACTAGTTCGAAGTTCAATTCCTTAGGAAGTCCGCCTACGTTGTGGTGAGCTTTAATTCCCTTACTTTCCAAAATATCGGGATAAATCGTTCCTTGACCTAAAAATTCAATACCGTCTAATTTTTTAGCTTCTTCGGCAAAAACTTCTATAAATTCTTTACCTATAATTTTTCTCTTAGTTTCGGGGTCGGTAACACCTGCAAGCTTATCTAAAAATCTATCGACGGCGTCAACGTAAATTAAATTAGCGTTCATTTCGTCTTTAAAAACTTTAATTACTTGTTCGGGTTCGCCCTTACGAAGTAAACCATGATTTACGTGAACGCAAGTTAATTGTTTGCCTATCGCTTTAATAAGTAAAGCCGCCACTACCGAAGAATCAACTCCGCCGGACAAAGCAAGCAAAACTTTTTTGTCGCCAATTTGTTTTTGCAACAGCTTTACTTGTTCGTCAATAAATTCGTTTGCCAGTTGTTCTGTCGTGATTCTTTTCATAGAATCCGGTCTTTTGTCTTCCATAATATCTCCTTATATTATCAAGAAAGCCTTGATATAAAATTGTTAACTTTATTTAATTCGTTGTTAATCGTTATATAGAACGACTTTTGCTCTTCTTTTCCCGTATCGTCCGCAACGATTTCTTGTAATTTTTCGGATAACGCCAAAAGCATGTTTTTATCTTTTCGCTTATAACAATTTGCCGACAAAACACTGATTGCGCTGTACTCTGCGCAATATTCGGGGTTACCGTCTTTGTATTCGATTGCAAGTTCCAACGCGGTTTCCACGCAGTTTTCTTGTCCCGTAACGTAATAAGATTTAATATAGCTTAACGTGAAATTTAAGTAATAATCGTCTTGATACTCGGCTTTATAGTCGTCGTTAGCCAGTAATTTTTTACCGTAAGTTACTACTTTTTTATCGTTTTTAACGATGATAGAATAATCTATAACTTTTTGCAAATTGTTTACGGAAGGTTTTCTGTTATATTCTATTTCGTAAAGTTTACACGCCACTTTATAATCGCCTAAATCGGAAAATATTTTAGCGGTCTTTTTAGGAAACAATAAAATAGCAGTCCCCACAATTATTAAATATATCGCAATCACAATAGCTAAGGTAATCGCGCCTACTTTTAAAAGTTTTCTTTTCATATAACTCCGATTAAGAAAATAGTATTTCTTTTAAACTTTCGTCATAAAATATCTACGGAGATAAAATATGAAAAAAGTAATTACTTGTTTAATTTGCGTTTCTCTTTTGATGTTAATTCCTTTTACGTTCGCGTGTTCGTGCAAAAATAGCCAAGTGGAACAAAGTATTTCGCAAATAAGAAGCGACGTTTTTAAAGGCAAAAGCCAAAACTATACGGCTGAAGCTTACAGCGAAGAAAAAGAATTCCCGTTTATAAACGATTGCCACGTCGGCGATAAAAAAACTTGCGTCGTTATAAAAATAAAGGATTGTTCTACTTTAAACTTAAATGCCAAAATCGTTTATTCGGGCGTTTCTTACGAAACGGCTTTAACCTACAACAACGTTTCCAATTCGCTTACGGCAACGGTAATTGTTAGTTCTTTACCCAAAAATTCGCTTACCCTAACCGTAATTTCGCAAGACGGCGAAGAAAGTATTACGCTTACTTCCGTAAAGCGTAGCGATACCATTTCCCCGTTAAAAGCCTTAAAAAGCGTTGAAAATAAAGAAAAAGATTATATAAATTCTTTATACGATAGTAACGTTTTT
>CAJMEI010000087.1 GCA_905212395.1 uncultured Christensenella sp.
CGATTTTAATTTGCGTTTGGTCGTAGTAGTTTAACAATATAACTTGTTTATCGCCTTTTTTAATTTGATAAACGTTTGCAAGAATCAGTTCCCCTTTAACTCTGTTTTGTTCGAATTTTTCGCTATATTCAAGCGTTTCAAAAACTGCGTTTTGCTTTTTTTCCGCCTTTTTTAAATGTGAAGAAATTTTAGCTAGCAAAGAATTCTTTTTTAAAGAAAAATCTTTTTCGCTTTCCGATTTATCAAAAAATTCTTTTTGGCAAATAAGTAAATCTTCGTAAAAGGTTTTTTCTTGCTCGCAAAAACAAGTTAAATCGCAACAAGAAAAATCCGTAAAATTTTGAGAAGTTATAATGCAAGGATTTATCTCGCAATTTCTTAAAAAATCAGCAAAATTTTCGTAAAAATTTTCAACTGAAATAATTTTAGAAAACCTATGCGCGATTTCTTGCGAAGTCGTTACCGATAGTCCCGAAAAGTTTTTAAATAAATAATCGCCTAAATTTTCGCCGTTATATTTTTCAAGAATTTCTAACGCTTTTTCTTTATCGAACGGGTTTATTTTATCTTGTTTTTTAGGTAGAGTATAAGTTAGTCCCGTAAATAACGGTCTTACCGAATTTACTTCTAGCGTCGTGTTTTTTAAAGTACCTAAAATCGTAGAATTTTCGCATAAAATTACGTTTGAATATTTGCCCATTATTTCAACGTAAAGCTTTTTTTCGCTTTTTTCAAACAGTTCGTTTTTGTTTTCTATCGTAATTTCTACAATTCTTTCCCAACCTAATTGTTTTATACCTTTTATCTCTCCGCCCGATAGGTGTTTTCTAAGTAACATACAAAAATTAGGCGCGACTAGCGGATTTGTTTTATCTAGGTTTGTTAAAGCGATTCTCGCGTATTTTGCGTGCGCGCTTATAACTAATTTTAAGGTCTTTCCACGGCAATAAACGGATAAAGTAATTTCTTCTTTATTCGGTTGGTTTACCTTGTTTATTTTTCCGCCCGTTAAAGTTTCGTTTAATTTTTCAACGGTTTTACTTATGTTAAAAGCGTCTAACGCCATAGTTTTCTCCTAATAAAAAGATATCGTACGCGTAGTGTTAAAAATTTCGACTAACGCTATTATATATATAAAATGTAAAAAAGTAAAATAAATAACGAAAAAGAGTAAAAAATGCTTTCCATTTTTATTTTTATGTGATAAAATGGTATAGCGATTTGCGAAAAAATCGAGAAACAGGAGCATAAAATGAAGTACACTTTTAAAAACGGTGAAAAAAGCACGGTTGTAGCAAAAATTACATTAGATTCAAAAGAATGGGCGGACGCAATAGGTGAAGCGTATAATAAAAATAAAGGTAAATTCAATATTCACGGATTTCGTAAAGGACACGCTCCCAAACACGTTATAGAACAATTATACGGCAAGGGCGTATTTTTCGAAGAAGCTGTAAACATAGCTTTACCTAAATATTACGAAGAATTTTTATCCAAAGAAAAGTCTATCGAAGATATAGACCGTCCCGACGTTGAAATCGACAAGCTTGATGACAACGGCGTAACGTTCAGTTTAACTATTCCCGTAAAACCCGAAGTTAAGCTCGGCGCGTATACGGGTATAAATATCGAAAAAGTTGTGTATAATGTTACGGAAGACGACGTAAACAAAGAATTAGACAGATTAAAAGAAAGAAATTCGAGAGAAGTTTCCGTTACGGACAGAGCTTGTCAAGACGGAGATATAACGGTAATAGATTACTGCGGAAAAATCGACGGAGTAGAATTTGCGGGCGGAAAAGCCGAAAAGCAAACGTTGGTTTTAGGTAGCAAGACCTTTATTCCCGGATTCGAAGAACAAGTCGTAGGAATGAATATCGGAGAAGAAAAAGACATAAACGTTAAATTCCCCGACGATTATCCTTCCGAAGAAGTAAAGGGCAAAGAAGCCGTATTTACCGTTAAATTACACGAAATAAAAGTTAAAGAACTCCCCGAAGTTACGGACGAATTCATTAAAGAAGCTACGGGAGAAGAAAACTTAGAAGCGTGGAAAGTTAAGACTATTGAAAAACTTAAAAAAGCAAACGATACGAAAGCGAATAACGAAACCGAAGACAAGTTGGTGGTAGCTATTTCGGACGCTACGGAAGTTGATATTCCAAGAGCTATGATTGAAAGACAAATAGATTATTTTATACAAGAAACCGAGTATAGAATGATGTATCAAGGCTTAAAGTTAGAAGATTATCTTAAATATTTAGGACAAAGCATGGAAGAATACCGCAAAGGTTATGAAGACGTAGCTTTAAAGAGAGTTAAACAACAACTCGTTATAGAAGAGATAATCAAAAAGGAAAACATTACTGCTAGTCAAGAAGAAATAGACGCAAAAGTTGCCGAACAAGCAAAATCGGTCGGAAAAGAAGTAGAAGAATATAAAAAATCTATGGACCCGAGACAGTTCCAATATATAGAACATTCTATCGTCGTTGAAAAATTGTTCGACTTCTTAAAGGCTAACAACAATATCGCTTAATTATTTACTAAGGAAAGTTTGCGGAAGAAATTCTGCAAACTTTTGTTTTCAAATATTTTTTATTAGGAGTGAAAATGGTTAAAAATTATATACCTACCGTAATCGACCAATCGGACAGGGGCGAAAGAGTATACGACATTTATTCGAGATTGTTAGAAGACAGGGTTATATTTATCGCCGACGAAATAGATATGCAACTTGCAAATTCCGTAGTGGCGCAACTATTATATCTCGAATCCAAAGATTCCACTAAGGATATAGCTATGTATATAAACTCGCCCGGCGGATTAGTAACTGCGGGAATGGCAATTTACGACACTATGAGATATATCAAGTGCGACGTATGTACTATTTGTATAGGAATGGCTGCATCTATGGGGGCGTTTTTACTTGCCGGCGGAACGAAAGGCAAACGTTTTGCTTTAAAAAACGCGGAAATAATGATTCATCAACCCTTAGGCGGAGCGCAAGGTCAAGCGAGCGATATTTCTATTCAAGCGGAACAAATATTAAAAACCAAAAAGAAATTAAACACGATTTTAGCCGAAAATACGGGAAAACCCTACGAACAAATAGAAAAAGATACCGACAGAGATAATTATATGACGACGGAAGAAGCGTTAAATTACGGCATAATTGACGGAATTTACGATAAGAGATAAAAACGTAAAGGAGTTAATATGAATAATTTGAAAAATACCGAACGCTGTATTAAATGTTCTTTTTGCAATAAAGAAGAAGACGCCGTAAGGCAATTAGTCGCAGGTCCTAACGGGCTGTTTATATGCGACGAATGTATTTCCGCATGCCAAGAAGAACTCGATTTAAACAATAAATTTAAAGAAGAAACGGAACTTAATTTATTAAAACCCAATAAAATAAAAGAAGAGCTCGACAAATACGTAATAGGACAAGAAAAAGCAAAAAAAGTATTGTCGGTTGCGGTATATAACCATTATAAAAGAGTCCGTTTATTAAGCGAAAACGAAAAAAACAATACCGAAATCGAAAAGAGCAACATACTTTTATTAGGACCAACGGGTAGCGGAAAAACGTTGCTTGCCAGAACGCTTGCTAAAATTTTAAACGTGCCTTTCGCGGTTGCGGACGCAACAACTTTAACGGAAGCGGGTTACGTAGGGGAAGACGTAGAAAATATTTTGTTAAAGCTTATACAAAACGCCGATTACGACGTTTCGAGAGCCGAAAAAGGTATAATTTATATCGACGAAATAGATAAAATCGCAAGAAAAAGCGAAAATACTTCTATAACGAGAGACGTTTCGGGAGAAGGCGTTCAACAAGCGTTACTAAAAATTATAGAGTCAACCGTAGCGTCCGTTCCACCGCAAGGCGGAAGAAAACACCCTCAACAAGAAGTAATAAAAATAGATACTACAAACATATTATTTATATGCGGGGGGGCGTTTGTCGGAATAGATAAAATTATTGCTAAACGCAAGAGTTCCTACGGAATGGGATTTGGTACAAGTATAGACTTAAAAAACGAAAAAGAAAGCAATTTACTTGAAGATTTACAACCCCAAGATTTAACGAATTTTGGACTTATCCCCGAACTTGTCGGCAGAATTCCGATTACGGTTTCTTTAAACGCGTTAACGGAAGAAGCGTTGGTTTCCATTATGACCGAACCTAAAAACGCGCTAATTAAACAATACTCTAAACTATTCGAAGTAGACGGAGTTAATCTTACCGTTAAGGACGAAGCCGTTAAAGCCATTGCGCACAAAGCGATAGAGCTAAAAACGGGCGCAAGGGGACTTAGAACCATATTCGAAAACTTAATGTTAGATTGTATGTACGACGTACCTTCGGACGAAACGGTTGAAGAAGTGGTAATAGATAAAGACGTTGTAGAAGGTAAAGAAAAACCGAAAATAGTTCATAAAGAAATAGCTTAATAGAAAAAGTCGGAGCGAAAGCCCCGATTTTTTTATGGTAATTTTTTAATAATCGCTAAAGCTGAAAATAAAAAAGAAGAAGGAAAAAAGAAAGCAAAAGAAATTAAAAAAATAGAAAATCCAAAAACTGAGGAAGAGATTGCAAACAATAAAGTTTACAACATCTTAAAAAAAGCGAAGGAAAATGGAAAAATAACATATCCAGTATTTGTAAAACCAGCAAGAGGAAGTGCAAGTATTGCCATATCTAAAGTATATGATAAAGAGACGGTAGAACTATTATTTGCGCATGATGATGGATTGATGATTCAGGAATATCTTGATGGACAGGAAATAGGAGCTGACGTTTATATTGATATGATTTCAGGAGAAGTAGTTTCCATTTTTACGAAAAAGAAAATAAAAATGAGAGCTGGAGAAACTGATAAAGCGGTTTCGTTCAAAGATGAGAAGTTGTTTGAGTTAATAAGAAAATTTGTTTCTGAAGCTGGATATAGGGGGCAGATTGATATTGATATATTTGATATTGATGGAGAGTACTATATATCAGAAGTAAATCCTAGATTTGGAGGAGGTTATCCCCATGCCTATGCCTGTGGTGCTGACCATATGACACTGATTCGCAACAATCTGGCAGGAAATACGAATGAGAGACATATTGGCGAATATCAGACAGGAAAGGTCATGATGAAATATAATGAAATCATGATAATAGATGAAATGTAGGAGTAACCACATGAAAAGGATATTAATACTTGCCAATTCAGCAAGCGGGTTGTATGATTTTAGAAACGAACTGTTGCTGCGTTTGCTCAAGGAAGGATATGAAGTACATATCAGTCTGCCTGATGAAGATAAAGTCCCGGAGCTTGTCACAGAAGGCTGTAAAGTATATCATACACCGTTAGACAGAAGAGGAATGAACCCTGTCAGAGATATGAAACTGATGAGGGCATATG
>CAJMEI010000088.1 GCA_905212395.1 uncultured Christensenella sp.
TTTCTTTTGTCTTGAACCCTGCCATTTCAAAAATACGCATTGTTTCAAACGCTAATGGTTGAACCATACCTTTTTTGCGCATATCTCCCATAAGTATAGCGCAAAACTTATCCTTTTTCAATACCCGATAACATTCTTCTGCGACTTTGCCGATTTCAAATAAAAAATCTTTCATCGGCATAAGCGACATATCGCCGTCAATATCTTCGCTGTAATGAATAATATCGGCATAAGGCGGATGCGTGCAAATAAGGTCTATTGAATTATCGGCAATAGTCGAAAGATTACGCGCATCGCCCTGCATGACACTTATCGTCGGATTAAATACACACTCGAAATTCAATTTGCTTTTTGTAATTTCGAGCGCGTTAGGGTTAATATCAACGCCGATAAAATTTCTGTTTGTCAGTTTTGCCTCAACAGCAGTGGTGCCGCCACCGACGAACTGATCCAAAACAGTGTCGTTCTCTTTCGAATAACGCAGAATTACGTTTCTCGGAATATACGGTGACCAATTCCCGCGATATTTAGCGTCGTGCGTTGCCCATTTACCGCGAGCGGGGAACGCCCAAACGGTATTTGTTTCGAGTTCGAAATTTTCGGGCTGCAACGGTATATTTTTCTTTGCCATTATTTGAAAAGTTCCTTTACAATGCCGTTTTCCATATCGGCAATACAGTACATATTGTCCAAAACGTCAAACGTTTCTTCAAGATTATGGCGAGCGGATTTCCAACCTTGACCGTCGGTAAACCAAACAAATGCAAAGCCATCGATTTCTTTTGCTTCCAACGCAATAGTTTTGTAACTTCTTGCGGTTTCGTTGAGTTTTGAACCTTGACTCGAATAGAAATTTGCTTCGACTGCGTACACGGTTTTATCTTTCTTAACCACGAAATCAAAACGTTTTTTCGCTTTACCTTGATTTGAAATGCTCGACAAGTCCAAATTCCATTGCTTTTCAACGTCGGAAAGATACATTTCTTTGAAATAATCGACGTTTCTTTTAAGCCCTGCTTGCACAAGATACGATTCTACCAAATCTTCCATTAAATGACCGCCTCGATTTTTACGACCGTTGCTATCAAGTCCGACTTCTACGCCTGTAACGTAATCGACGAGATTGTTTATCAAGTGTTCCGAAATAAGTGAGAATAAACCCGTTTTACGCATAAACATTATGTATTCGTCGATAGAATAGTTTTGTTTTACAAAATTAAACCAATATTCGCCGTCGCTGTCAATCGCGTATATTTCGCGGCTACGGACAGCAAGCAAAATGGGAATGCATTTCAAAACTTTCGGGTATTCCGCTACAAGGTTTTTGAAATCGTTTTCGATATTTTTTGAACCGATAAGCGAGTTAAGAATATTCAACTCCACTTTGATATTATCAACTTTACCATACACTTTTTCAAAGTCCACGTAAAATTTGTAATCACAAATGCTGCTTCTGAATGTTTCAAGCCATTCATTAAAATCTCTTTTCATCTGTTTTACTCCTGTATTAAATCAACAATTATCTTGTCACCGTCAATTTTCCATTTTGCTTTTTTGCTTATAAACACCCCATCGTTTGTTAGTAAACCGAAATTCTTATAAAAATCTGTAACGCCACCAAAATATCTTCGGGTTTTATCTATATTGAGTTGTTTTTCCAACCCGTTAAAAACGACGTTGAACTTTTCATCGGTTGTAGACAATTCATTCTTTACAACTTGGGGAATAATTAAAATTCTTGCTCTTATATCATTTTTCGTTATTTCTCTTTCTACCAAATAAGAGGATGCAGTTGTAGAAGAGATACCGCCATTGCCGTTCTGAACGGAATTTGTTAACGCAATAATATCTTTTGACGAAAATACGGGTTTATAATTAAATCCGATGCCTTTTTCAATACAATACTGAATCAGTTGCGCGCCATCTATAGTAATAACGGGCATATTAGGGTTATCGCGCGCCTCAGTCAATGCGGCATTGGTAAATGAGGAAGTTGTTATAAAAATATTGATATAATTACTATTCAGAATATTTCTGTTTTTATCACGTTTAGTTGTACCCTTTAAATCTCTGATGTCCTTTGCAGGAACTTTATTACTTCGGGCATATCTTTTTGCCTGAACATAATAGTTCATAGTATCTGTTCCATTCACGTCAAGACCTGTCTTTACACAAGTCAAATCGATGCCGTTATCCCCGACATATTGAGTCGTCACAACTTCTTCAAATCCCAAAGAACTTAAAAATGAATTTAGGAATAATTCAAATTCACGTCCCGAGGGGAAGCACGCATACAATTCGTCGATATATTTGTTAATTTCTTCCTTTGTCAATTCAAGAATAGTCATAAATATTCCTCTTAATTGCAAATAAGCAATTCGTTTATTTTGCCGCGTTTATCGCCTTTGCTGTTTATTGCTCGGCTTGCTTCAACACGATTTATTTTGTAATTCTTATATAAATCATCAAAGAAGTTATCATCTTCGTTTACGTTTTTCGGATCGGAATTGCTTAAAACGATTTTTGCGCCCGAAAGATTGATTTCGTCGATAAATTCTGCCAGTCTGATTTGTTCGTTATCATCGAAAGCATCGGTATTATAAGAAGTAAAACCTGACGTTTCCGAAATCGGACGATACGGCGGATCGAGATACACAAATGTGTTATTATCGATAAACGACTTGGAAAGCGTGTAATCTCCGCAAACGATAGTTACGTTTTGAAGTGCTTCGTGAATATTGCGCAAATTTTCATCGTCGCAAATAGTCGGATTCTTATACGCGCCCATAGGAACGTTAAATTGTCCTTTTCTGTTTACGCGATAAAGCCCGTTAAAACAAGTTTTATTCAGGAAAATAAACTGTGCCGCCTTTTCAGTTGCGGTTTCTTCAGTTAATGTCGTTGAATTGAATCTTTCACGAACGGTATAGTAGAAATATTTTCTGCCGTTTTCGTCCATAGGTAAAAACAGCATTTGCATTTCGTTAAGTTTTGCAATAAGATTTTCTACGTCGTTTTTAACGGCTTGATATGCATTTATAAGTTCGGCATTTATATCACTGATATACAATTCTTCAAAATCATATTTGGAAAGGATGCTGAAAAATAATGCGCCACCGCCAACCATAGGTTCAGCATATTTTGTCAAAACTTTTTCTCCGTCTGTCGGGAGCATTTTTTCTATTTGCTCCACAAGTTGGCTTTTGCCGCCAACCCATTTTACAAACGGTTTAAGCGTAACGGTTTTTGATTTTTCATAACGAACGGTTCTTTTATCAATCGGTTTTTCGGCATTTGACGGAATAATCCACATATTACCGACCATCATTGCGCCGTTTATTCTGTTTTCGCTACATAATACGGAAACGCGTCTTTGCGAAATGTTCCATTTTTCGGCGGCTTCTTTTGCAGAAATAAAACTTAACATAACGTCACCTCAAAAATTCTTGCTTATATTATATTCTAAAACGCGAATAATAGCAAGCAATTCTTTGTTCGTCTAAATGAAAATTTTTAATTAAAATTTCCAAATGGCACTTTGGCGGGTGCTTGACTATACAAGCACCTGTTTTTGAGCATAGAAAAAGCCGAGCGATTAAACGCCCGGCTGATTCTTCTTTTTGGCGGAGCGTTAGTAACGTAAATCGAATATTCTGCCTTATAACCTCGATTATGCGATACTTTTCATAAACTCGTCCATTACAATATTGTAATTTGAGCCGAAAACGCCGTCAAAATTATAGCTAATGCAACAGTTTAGGACGTTATTAAACCCATATTTTTCTATCAAATAATAGGTAAAGGCATAAGCCTCGGGATATGTTAAAACATTTCCGCCTTTACTTGTACAAGAATATATTTTACATATCGCATTCGTTGCATACGGAAATGTAATTCGCGATTTATAACTGTTGTCTTTTAAGGTGGTTTCGCCGATACATTTAGCGAGCAGAGCAAAATCAAATTCAGACAAAGTGTCGAATTTACCGCCGTTATTCTGGTAACGTGTATTGACCGTGTTTACAAAATCGGCAATGCCACCTGTTAATGTTTTATCTGTAAATGATAGATAAAACCGATTATTTACATCAGAAATATGTTTGGAAACATACCGAGATAAATACTCCGCTACACCTTCGCCTATCCACGCTTCGTCGGTGGGGTTACTTTTTAATGTAACGGCGTGAATTGTTTCGTGTACATATTCGCTTGGGTTAAGCAAGTATATTTTACGATTATTAACATCACAGCACGTTTTAATTTCTCTGTCGGAAACAAAGTATTCGAGATTGTCGGAATATCTTTGATTTACAAAATCGTAACTGTCGGGAGCGTTACTTTTTATATAATTCAATATTTTGGCACATTCTGCATTGCCTGCCGACAAATGATATAAAACTCTTTCAGGCGTATCAAAACTTGCGGTTTCTCTTTTTGAAGAAAAAGCATCGAGATTGTAAACACGATTTGCCGTACTGATTACAAGCGGATAAGACAAAAATTTCTGACTGTATATCGCTTCGTCAAGCCACGACAAATCAAAAGGTATATTAAACTTGCGGTTTATACCTAAAAATGAAAGGTATTCGGTTCTGTAATCCGTTAAGTTTGCATTTATAAAATTCTTGTATCCGTATGTGCTTATAACAAAATTGCTGAAAGAATACGCCGTTTTTATTGCATTATCTGTATTATCATTAAAATCATCGATAAAGTAAGCCGAAAATAGTGTTAATTCTAAATCTTTATCGTTTGCGTAATGTTCTTTAATTTCTTCATTGCTGTATTCACAATTAAAGGCGTGGGCATATGCTCCGTATTGTTTCCAATACTCGGTTGATTGAATATAAGCCCCTGCAAAAGCCTTTCTGTAACCGCCACTTTTTACAGCACTTTCATTACAAATTAAAACTTCGTTTTGATATACTGCTTTATCGTTCCCTAAAATATATTCATCGGCAATAATATAGCACTTAATTTGCGTGTCCAAATTGAATACACTTGTAAGTATAGAATAATCGTCTTGCATTAAATTTAACAAATTGCTGATTTCATCTTTTGAATTACTTACACTGTTTTCAACGTGCAATTCTATGTTTTTATCTTTTAATATATTGCAAGTGGTGCTTTTATAATAGGGAATATACTCATATACTTTTGTTTGATAATTTTTGTCTTTGTTACACGCCGAAAAAACTATCAAGCAAGATAAAAGGGATAAACATATAATCAAAATAAGCCTTTTTCTCATAAAACGCCCTCACAATAACGGCTATATTGTTTTTTCTATTATACACGATTACACTGTTAAATTCAAGTAAAAAACCATTGCTAACTTCAAATGGCACTTTGGCGGGTGCTTGACTATACAAGTAAAAAACCATTGTT
>CAJMEI010000089.1 GCA_905212395.1 uncultured Christensenella sp.
TAATTTGCTATATTGATTTCCGATACCAATCAAAGTCCTAAAGGACTTTTATTATATTTTAACACAATACAAGAGCTAAAAAAAAGACATCTAAATATCAAAGACTAAACTTTTCTCCCTAATTCCCTAAAATCTTAAAATATTCATCTAGTCTTGCGTTTAAATATTCCGCAAAAAGTTTAGTCATTGCAGATAAATCTTTTTTAATGTAATATGCGTCAAATGCATCGTAATATCTTTTTCTATCGGTAAATTTAATATCAATAGGCGGATAACCCGCTTTCATAAGTTCTAAATTTACCAAAAGCCTACCCGTTCTACCATTACCATCAATAAAGGGGTGTATTCCCTCAAACTGAATATGAAATAGTGCAAGTTTTTCTGCTATGTTTCTATCATCACTTCTATAATCTAGTAAAAGTTCGTTAATTTTTGGCTCAATTAAATACGGCTGAACAGGTTCGTGATATGCACCTAAAATTCTAACAGGAACTTTTCTATATGTGCCTTTATCCATAGGTTTATCTGCAAGAACAAGTGAGTGAATTTGTTTAATAACATATTCGGTTAATTCTGTCTTTTCTTTTACAAGTTCTACAATAAAATAGAATGCCTCTTTATGTCCAACTGCTTCCATGTGGTCTTTAAGCGGTTTTTGGTCAATGGTTAATCCTCGTAAAACCATATCCGTTTCACGCAAAGTAAGAGTGTTTCCCTCAATAGCATTTGAATTATACGTATACTCAATCATAAAGTCTTCATAAAGCCTTTGCACTTCCCCCTCGGTTAAAGGACGACAAGAATCAAGCTTAGCCTTTTTCTTTTCTATAAGTGCGGTTAAACTTTCTTTAGATTTAATTCTACCATCTTTAGGCTTTTGGGCATTATCAGGCATATACCAAATTTTTCCAATACGATATGCTCCATCTATTTGACCTTTTACACATAAAGTTCTTACTCTCCTATCCGAAATATTCCATTTTTCAGATGCTTGTTTAACGTTCATTGCCATAATAAAACTCCTTTTAAGTAAAATTATACCAGATTTACGGAACAATGTCAATATGCTTTCGGAATATTTTTTATGCTTTACGGAATAATATTAAATTTTTCAATTTTTCAAATATTTTTTATAATCTTTGGCATAAAAATTAAGCATTTAAATTATTTTGGCACTGTGGCGTGTGCTTGTCTTGATACAAGTCGGCTCGGCTACGCCTCGCCGAGACAAGCACACGCCTACCTAAACCAACTAAAAAGAAACGGTTAAACTAACAAAATAAAAATGCTAAATTAAAAGCCGACGGAAAGCGGAGTTGTGCGCTGAACCGCTTGCACAATCTTCCGCTTTTATCCGTTCGGCAATCTTTAATTTAGCGCATTATTTTTATAAGTTTTTGTAGTTTGTTAGAGTTTTTTATAGCCGATTAAAATTTATTGATTTTTAACTTTTAACTTGGACGTGGTAAAATTAAAAACGTAGAAAGCAAAAAAAGTATAACTTTTGTACACCTTTTTAACTATAAAGTACACCTAAACTACTGTAAAGTACCTGTGGAGTCACTTCCAATTTGTAAATTTTCGTGATATATTAAAGCCATAAAAAATTTTTTGTGAAATTTTGAAGAAATTTTGCTTTAAGGGGCTACGAATTATGTGTTTTCGTGCCTTATATATAGAGGGATAAATTTTCCTCTCATAAAATATCGTGTAATCGCAGGAAATAACGGCTATCAAATTAAGGGTATGTTGTCATAAAACGTTGAAAGCCAAAATTTCCTATGATACAATAAATACAATTTCATAGTTAAAGGAGTTATTTTAGTTTAAGTAGATTTTTGTATTCGAAGTGACAAGCCTATTTTAGAGGATGGTCAAAAGAAAAGACCCAAGCCCGTCATCCGAGGGTAAAATATCGGACGGTTGCACTTAACGGAAAGCGTAATACAGTTTTAAAAATTCTTTTTTAAAGCCGTATTGCGCCTTTTTTATGCTCTTTTTTCTATGAAAAAATTTAGAAAAAGGAGGTAAAAAACAATATGAAAAAGCAAAACAATCTTGAACTTGTAGCAATCGGCAGTCCAAGTGTTTCGGCATTGTCTGAAAGCGAACAAAAACACTTTTATATTACTTTGCTAACCCGTATTCTCGAACTTATCAAAGAGAAAAAACAAAATGAGGAGGTGTAAATTATGGCATACGGCGAAACCAAAGTATATAACGACGGCAGTCACTACATTGCTATACCACACACAACCCGACCAAAGAGAAAGAATAAGAAAAAGATTGAAAGTAAAAAAGAAACGAAATTAAAAGAATTAGCGGATAAAGTATTTAGCGAAAATAAAGATAAAAGAAGAAAAGAAAAAATTGAAATATTAAAAACCGAAGTAAACGAAATTATTAAAGATGAAAAAGCCACAAAAGAATTTGTGAAAACATATATGGATAAGAAAATTAGAAATCTTATAGAACGTAGGAAACGCTTGGTAAGGAAAATAAATTTAGGACAATGGAATTATTTTTGCACGTTTACCTATGACGATAAAAAACATAGCGAGGAAAGTTTTATGAAAAAATTAAAGAATTGTTTGAAGAAATTAAGTTATAGAAAAGGTTGGGTTTATATAGGCGTTTGGGAGCGTTCCCCCGAGAAAAAACGTTTGCATTTCCACGGCATATTTTACATACCCAATAATGCTATGGTTGGCGAACTAAAAGAAGTGAACGATTATAGTTTTAGCAGTCATAAACGGCAAATCACTTTGCAAAACACATATTTTAACGAACGCTTTGGGCGAAGTGACTTTAACCCTATTGACAGGCGTGAGCCTTTAGCCCTTTCAAGTGCAACAAGGTATCTTATGAAATATATGGAAAAGTCAGGCGAGCGTATAGTTTATTCAAAGAATACGCCCACCTACTTTATATCCGACATTATGGATGAAGATATTGCTTGCGTAATGAATAGTGATAAAGGCGAAAAACTAATACTATTTGACAACTTTTCGTGTTGGGATGAGGGTTGTTATATGGGCGAAGTTAGTCCCGAAGTTATATCCCAAATGAGAAAGGCGAACTAAAACTAATTTATCTTTCGCCTTTTGGGAAGCGTAAACGAAACGGCTCTTTTTAACAAGGGTAAAGTGCATTGCTATACGCAACCCTTGTAAAAAAGTTTTGCGTATATGAAAGTAAAATACAATAAAAGCCGTTCCGTTTTGTACGCTCTTGTCGAAAGACAAATTAAAAATAAAATTAAAAGGAGTATTAAAATGGAAAAAAGATTTAAAACAGCAGTAATTTATGCTCGTTATTCGAGTGATAACCAATCGGAGCAATCTATTGAGGGACAACTTCACGTTTGCGAAGATTATGCAATTAACAATGATATACTTATCCTTGATACGTATATCGACAGGGCTATGACAGGTACAAACGATAATAGACCTGCTTTTCAAAAAATGATAGCCGATAGTAAAAAGAAAGAGTGGGATTATGTTTTAGTTTACAAATTTGATAGATTTTCAAGAAACAAATTTGAAACGTTAAAACATAAAACCACACTCAAAGAAAACGGAGTTCAACTAATATCAGCAACCGAGTATTTACCCGATACACCCGAAAGGATAATAATTGAGTCTATATTCGAGGGTTATGCCGAATATTATTCAGCCGAATTATCTCAAAAGGTAAAACGTGGTATGAAAGAAACAAGATTAAAAGGTAATTTTACAGGTGGAACAATCATTTACGGCTATAAAGTAGAAAACAAAAAGGTTGTAATTGATGAAGAACAAGCCGAAGTTGTACGCTTTATTTACAATCAATATTCAGTAGGCGTTTTTGTAAAAGATATTATTAAAGACTTAACGGCAAAAGGTATTCTTAATAAAGGCAAGCCGTTTGCAAGAAATACAGTTTATAACATATTAAAAAACGAAAAGTATTCGGGCGTATATCGTTATAACGAAGAAGTGTTTGATAATATCTATCCTCAAATCGTTCCTACTGATACATTTAACATTGTAAGGCGTAAAATAGATAGTAATAAATACGGAAAACAAAGCACCGACGTTGTATATCTATTACGTAATAAAATGAAATGTGGTTATTGTGGTAGTTCTATTACTGCCGAAAGTGGCACAAGTAAAACAGGCGAAAAGAAACGTTATTACAAATGTATAGGTAGAAAACATAATAACGGTTGCACAAAATCTATGCAACGTAAAGAGTTTTTAGAAGAATTTGTGCTTAACGCTATATTAACGTATTTAACGGATAAAACCGAAATGGATGGTATGGTAAAAGTTTTACTAAAATACCAAGATAGTTTAGCAAAAGAAAACGTTGCTTTGAATATGCTTGAAAGAGAAAAACGCCAATGCGAAACTGCACTTGAAAATATTATGCGTGCTATTGAGCAAGGTATAATAAACAATATGACTAATAAGCGTATGAAAGAACTTGAAGATAAAATGCAAGACCTTGACCGAAAGTTAATCATTGAAAAAAGCAAAGTATCCGTAAAAGCAACTGAAAACGATATTAGAGAGTTCTTTGCACAGGGTATTACACTTGAGGCAAAACTAATGATAAGTTATCTAATAAAGGAAATACGCCTATTTGACGATAAAGTAGAAATACAATTTAATAGCCCTATATTAAAGAGTCCTGACAATAGTCAGGGCTTTTTACTTTATACAGGATTTAGAAAAATGCCTTATTTAATCTTGAATAAACCTCAACCTAAATTAAAGACAGTTAAGGTTGAAATTTATATATGATAAGAACGTGGCTATTTATTCCACGTTCCTCTTGACAACGAGCCTCTGCGAGTGCGTTGATTAAGGCTTAAGACAGCCAACCAAAACGCCCTTGCAGGGCTTATTTTTTTGCCTTTTGGCAAGATAGCCTAACACACTCGCCCTCATAGTCAAGGGGCTTTCGACGGCATAAACCGCCACTTTAAGCGTGATTTAAATATAAAAGTATAAAACTTTGCAATAATATTTAACGGCGTGAGAGCAAAAGAAAAAACCATTACAAAAGGACTTTATATAAAGAAAATAACCTAACCCGAATTGAGTTCGGATTAGGTTACGATTGGCTGGGGTGGAGAGATTTGAACTCCCGAGTGACGGAGTCAGAGTCCGTAGCCTTACCGCTTGGCGACACCCCAATTTTTAAACCTTAAAAATTATACCTTACTTTTTTGTTTTTTTCAAGCATTTTGCCTTTATTTCTTTCTTTTGTTTTAAATATTGTGCTTTTGCATTTCGTTTTTAACATATCGCTTTAAATATGCATTAGCGTTTTTATCAACCTATTTAAAAATTAATTTCTAGAATTTTTT
>CAJMEI010000090.1 GCA_905212395.1 uncultured Christensenella sp.
AAATTAAGCTTTTATATAAAAATTGCCCCGAAATCGGAGCAATTAATTATTTTAATATTACTTTATTTGTAAATAATTTTATATTTCTAACACTTCTATCTGCATTAAAGCGTTTTGAATTAAAGTTTCCACGTCTAATTTACGTTCTTGTTCTAATATTTTTTCCATTTTCGGCTTTATTTGCGGATTTTTTGGTAAAAATACGGTACAACAGTCTTCGTAAGGAAGAATTGACGTTTCAAAAGTTCCTATTTTTTCGCTAATAGCAATTATATCGTCTTTATCGAACGCTACTACGGGACGAAGCACAGGCATTGTAACCACCGAGTTAGAAGACGTCATACTTTCTATCGTTTGACTTGCAACCTGACCTAAACTCTCCCCCGTAATAATGGCTTGATAACCGTTTTCTTCGGAAATTCGCTGAGCTATTCTCATCATAAATCTACGCATTAGCGTAATCATAAAGCTTTCGTCGCAGTGTTCGTGAATCGCTTCTTGAATTTCGGTAAATTTAACAATATGTAACGTCATTTTACCCGAATATTCGGACACCAAACGCGCAAGTTTAATTACTTTTTCTTTTGCAAACAATCCTGTATACGGATAACTATGAAAATGTAACGCATTTATTCTCATACCGCGTTTTGCCATCATAAATCCCGCTACGGGACTATCTATTCCGCCCGACAGCAGTAATAATCCTTTACCAGCGCAACCTACGGGAAGACCGCCTAAACCTTTAATTATTTTAGTAAAAATAAGCGTTTTTCCGCTTTCTCTTATATCGATATTTACCGTATAATCGGGCTTTTTTACGTCAACTTTTAACGAATGATTTTTTTCGAGAATTTTTCCGCCTACAACCCTTGAAATATCAATAGAGTGATAGGGAAAAGTTTTATCCGCCCTATTCGTTTCAACTTTAAAAGAGCCTTGCAAATCCCCCGCCAAGGAAGAAGCCGTTTCATAAATTGCGTCTATATCCGTTTTGATTAAAGTAGCGGGACTATACGAGTAAATTCCGAAAATTTTATCTAATTTTTCGGTTATTTTATCGTAGTTATCGCCAAAATCGGATATTATATATCTCGTTTGCAAAGTTGTAATTTTATGCGGAACGTCTTTTAGCGCGTGTTCCATATTGCTTTTTAAAAGGCTTACGAAATAACTTCTGTTTTTACCCTTTAAAAATATTTCTCCGTATCTAACTAATATTACTTTTTCCATTTAACGTTCATTACCTTTGATAATTTTTCTACTGATTCGTTTAATTTTTCCCTAGCGTAAACCACTTCTTCTACCGTGTTAAACGGTGAAAAACTAACTCTTAAAACGCCTTTTAAAACGTCTTGCGGATATCCGCACTCTTTTAAAACCCTACTGTCGGAATTTTTAGAACAAGCCGAACCCGTTCCTATTAAAACTCCGTTATCTTCCATTAAGTGCAGTATAATTTCGCTTTTAAGCCCTTTTGCCGAAAAACTTACGACGTAAGGCGAACAGTTTTCGTCCGAAATTAATAAAAATTGCTCGCTTAAACCGTCTAAAAGAGTTTTTTTAAGAAGTAAAACCTTTTCGTAATTTTCTTTTATATTTTCCCTTTGTTCTATGGCGTAATAAAAATCTGTTAAACCGAAAACGTTTTCCGTTCCGCTCCTTTTACCCTTTTCTTGCCCTCCGCCAATAATTAACGGCGCTACGAACAAACCTTTTCTTTTGACTAACGCTCCTACGCCTTTTATCGCGCCGACTTTGTGCGCGCTTAAAGAAAATAAATCGACGTAATCGAGTTTTGTTTCTGTTTTTAAAAAGCTTTGAACTCCGTCCGTATGAAAAACCAAATTTTTGTTTATTTCTTTACATTTTTTCGCAAGTTTTTCTACGTCGTTTACCGCGCCCGTTTCGTTATTTATATGAATTACGCTTACAAGAGAAGTGTTATCGTCTATTAAAGAATACAAACTTTCTTCGTTTACGCTTCCGTTTTTATTTAAACTTGCAATTCTTATTTCCTTTCCGTTTTCCTTTAATTTTTTGGCTTTTTCGTAGATTGCGGAATGTTCTCCCGCCGAAATTACGATATTTCCCTTATGAGAAAAGCTTTCTAATACGGTATTGTCGGATTCCGTTCCGCACGAAGTGAAAATAACTTCGTAGTTTTTTCCGAAAAACGACTGAATTTTTTCCCTTATTTTTTCTAAATGCAAGCTTACTTCCACTCCACCGCTGTATAATGACGACGGATTGTAAAAATTTTGAGTATAATACTCTACCGCATTATTTAAAGCCGATTCGTCGGGACGAGTGGTAGACGCGTTATCTAAATATATTTTATTTGAATTTGACGATTGTAACACCGTTTTGTCCCTCCCCGTATTTTCCAAACCTGAAAGATTCTACGTTTTTTTGAGTTTTTAAATAGTCGTGTATTGCTTTACTTAACTTTTGCAAACCTATTCCATGAATAATTCTAACTTCTTCCACGTTATTTAACTGCGCTTTATCTAAAAAATAAGATAAATTCATTAAAGCTTCGTCAACGTTTTGACCTATTAAATTTATTTCGTTTTTAAAAGGCTCTAACGCGTTTAGCGTCGGGCGAGAAATGGTAATACTACGCTTAACTTTATCATTTAGCGGTTCGCTGACTTGCGAATAAGAAAGCGTAAGCTCCATTCCGTTGCAATCTACCATTATTTTTTTCTTGTTTTCGAAAACTTTGGTAACGGTGGCGTTTTTACCTAAATCAACGCAATAAACCCTATCTCCTACCTTTAAAGTTTTATCTACATTTCTTACGGAAATTTTTTCTTCGTAAAAATTTTGAGCTTTGTCTATTTTATTTTTTAAGCTTCTTGCCTTTATCAAATCCCCCGTATCTATTTCGGGTTTAGATAAAATTTCCTTTATTTCGTCGATTAAATCGTTAGCTTCGTCGATTTTTTCAGATAAAATTCTTCTTCCTTCAGCTTTAGTATTAGCTAAAAATTTTTCTTTTTCCTTTAAGAATTTCTCTTTTTCAAGCTCGATTTCTCGTTCGGTTTGTTTGTTTTTTTCATTTAACGCGTAATTTTCTTCGTAAAGCTTTTCGGCTTCGCGTTTTACTTGTTCGGCGTTGTTTATAAGCCTTTCGTAAACAACCGCGCTATCGGATAAATACCCCCTAGCTTTTTCGACTAATTCTTTATTAAGTCCTAATTTTTCGGCTATCGCAAGCGCGTTAGAACTCCCCGGAGAGCCGATATTTATTTTATATAACGGCTGATAAGAACGGGAATCGAACTCCATTGACGCGTTTTTCATTAAAGGACAAGAAAAAGCGTATTCTTTTAACGCCGAATAATGCGTAGTAATTATTCCGAAACATCTAGTTTGCACGAATTTATCGAATAAAGCTTTCGCTAAAGCAATACCCTCGTCGGGATTTGTTCCTCCGCCTATTTCGTCTAGCAAAATAAGCGATTTTTCGGTACATTTTTCAGCCATTTCGATAATATTTTTTAAGTGCGAAGAAAAAGTGGATAAACTGTTTTCTATGCTTTGTTCGTCGCCTATATCGGAAAATACGTTATCGAATACCGATACGCAACTAGATGAACTAGCTTGAATAAAAATTCCCGCCATAGCCATAAGACAAAAAAGCCCTACCATTTTTAGAGTAACGGTTTTACCACCCGTATTAGGTCCTGATATTAGTAAAAAATGATAGCTTAAACCTAAATTTACGTCGATAGGAACGACTTTTTGCGCGTCTATTAAAGGATGTCTACCTTGCTTTATATTAATATTTCCGTCGCCGTTAAGTAGCGGTCTTATTGCTTTTGTTTTATAAGCGTAAACGGCTTTTGCGCAATTTACGTCTATTTCGGTTAAAATTGCAACGTTTACCTTTAAAAAGTTTGCTATTAGCCCTACTTTCCCCGATAATTCCTTTAAAATTCTTTCTACTTCGGTTTTTTCTTCAAAGATTGCGGTTTTAAGCCTATTATTCATTTCTAAAACTTCTATCGGTTCTATAAAATAAGTTGAACCCGACTGCGAACAATCGTGTACGAAACCTTGAATTTTGTTTTTATACTCGCTTTTTACGGGAATAACGTACCTATCTTCACGCATCGTTACGATATTGTCTTGCAAATAATCGCTTTTGGTGTGAACGTAATATTGTAGTTTTTCCTTAATTTGAATATTTAAATTCTTTATCTTTTTTCTTAGTTCCGCAAGCAACGGGGACGCGTTGTCAGACATTTGGTCTTCCGAAAAGATTTTATCGAAAATTTCTTTTTCTAAATAGTTTTCCGTATAAACGGAACTTGCTCTTTCTTTAAAAATAGAAAAATCGCCTTCCGTTACCGATTGCACAAAAGAAGAAAATAGCCTTGAAGAACGCATTAAAGACGCAACTTTTAAAAGTTGCCCCATAGATAAAGCTCCGCCCCTTAACGAAATTTCTAACTCGTCGGTTACGTCGTCAAAGTATTCTACCCCCGAAAAAGAATAAAAATATATTAAGTCGTAAGCTTCTTGCGTGTATTTTAAAAGTTTTTCTGCTTTTTTTAAGTCTATAATCGGCCTTATTTTAAAAACCTCGTCTTTTGCAGACGGTAAAACGCAATATGAAGATATAAACGATAAAATATTATTAAATTGTAAAGAATTTATAACTTTTTCATCCATTATAAAACACCTTTTTTAAGTCTTCCGCCGTTTACAGATAAATTACCGTAATTCCCTTCTAATATCTTTAAAGCTGTAACCTTGTCAAATCCTACTAAATTTATTAAAACGTTTTCTTTTACGTCGCTTTTTAAAACCGCGCTGTTGTATAAAACAAATCTACAATCGGACAGTTTATATCTTTTTAAAAGGTAACTGTATTTTTCGTCTTTACAAACGTATTCGTTTTTATTAGCGCAAATGGAACAATTTTTCTTAAACGGACAGTAAACAAACTCCATAATAGAAACGTTTCCACCACCGTAAACTATGCGTTTTTCGTCCATTTCGCTAAGAGCAAGCTCTTTTGAATACACGATTATACAATCTTTATATTCGTTTTCCAAAACGTTAATATCTACGGAATTAAAGACGTTTAATCCCGCCCCGACTATTAATTTTTTATTATATTTTTTAGCATTAATTGAGTTGCTGTAAAATCAGCAATTACTCCATCTTTCATTGGTCTTACAGCTTTTATTGTATCTGGTGTTC
>CAJMEI010000091.1 GCA_905212395.1 uncultured Christensenella sp.
GTAAAAGTTCTTTTTGTTTAATCATTTCCACGCTTTTAACTCCGACCGATTTAGAAGCCTTTTTTAAATTGAGAGCGCAGTTGACGGGTATTACGAATACAAAGTGTTCGTTTGTGTTGGCTACCGTTACCAAAGTTTTAAAAACCGAGCTTTCGTCTTGGTTTAACAGTTTTGCTACGCTTTTTCCGTCCGTAACCGTTTTATCGTATTCGTAAAACGAATAGGGAATTTTGGCTACGTCTAATAATCTCATTACGTTAGTTTTTTCCATATAAAATAATTTCTAATTTGATTTATGTTCTTTAACAAATTCTTCTATTAAATCAAGCGCCTTTTTTAAAGCGTTCATAGAGTAAGCGTAGCTTATTCTTATGTAGTTGCATTTACCTTCTACGAACGCTGACCCGGGAACGACCGCTACCGATTTTTCGTTTAAAAGTTTTTCGGTAAATTCGTCGCCGTCCATATTTAATGCGGAAACGTCGGGGAAGGCGTAAAACGCTCCTTTGGGTTCGAAACACTTTAATCCCATAGAATTTAGCCTTGATACGACGTATCTTCTTCTAACGTCGTATTCGCTAGTCATTTCTTCTACCGAACTAAACCCGTCCGAAAAGCTTTGTTCTAACATTGCTACGCCCGCGTATTGACTTACGGAAGGCGCGCAAATAATTCCGTATTGATGTATTTTTTTAACGACTTTAATTATTTCTTCGGGGGCGAGCATAAAGCCCAATCTCCAACCCGTCATTGCAAACGCCTTAGAAAATCCGTTTATAACGATACATCTTTCCTGCATATTATCTAAACTTGCTATGGAGCAATGTCTTTGTCCGTAGGTGAGTTCGCTATAAATTTCGTCCGAAATAACGAATAAATCGTGTTTTAAAATTACTTTAGAAATTTCTTCCAACTGCTCTTTTGTCATAATTGCGCCCGTAGGATTGTTTGGATATGGCAAAATTAAAACTTTGGTTTTTGGAGTAATGTGCTCTTCTAAAGATTTAGCCGTAAGCGAAAAATTATTTTCCGCAAAACATTCTACGCCTATCGGTACGCCCCCTGCAAGCGATATACAAGGCGCGTAAGAAACGTATGACGGAAGCGGAACTAAAACTTCGTCTCCATAGGATATTAAAGCTCTTAAAGAAATATCTATCGCTTCGCTTGCGCCTACCGTAATTAAGCACTGTTCGTCGGAGTATTTTACGTTGTAGCGTTGCTTATAATAATCGCAACAAAGTTGCCTTAACTTAGGAAGTCCTGCATTTCCCGTATATTGCGTATAACCCTTTTTAATCGTTCTTATAGCGGTATCTCTTGCAATCCAAGGCGTGTCGAAATCGGGTTCGCCTACGCCTAAGGAAATAACGTCGTCGCGTTCGGCAGCGATGTCGAAAAACTTTCTTATTCCGCTGGGTTTTATATTTTTTGCGGTCGGGTTTAAAAATTTTGAATAATCCATTTTTACTCGTGAATAACTAAACGACGGTTATCGTCGTCAGTCATTATAACTCCGCCTTCTTTGTATTGTTTCATTATAAAATGAGTAGTCGTACCTGCAACTCCGTCTATGGTGGAAAGTCTTTCGCTTACAAATAGAGACACGTCCCTTACGGTTTTGCTTTCAAGCTGAATACATAAATCGTAAGTGCCACTCATTAAATAAACGGATTTAACTTCGGGAAGGTTATAAATCTCGCTTGCGATTGCGTCAAAACCGCTTCTCGCTTGCGGAGTGCATTTAACTTCTATTAAAGCGTCAACGAAGTCTTCTCCCGTTTTTTCGGTGTTTACGATTGCCGAATATTTAACGATTATACCTTTTTTTTCTAGCGAAGAAATAGTTTTTGCAACGGTTTCTTCATCGCTTGCAAGCATTACCGCTAATTGAGAAGCGGTATATCTTGCGTCTTCTTTAAGTAAGTTTAAAATACTTTTTTCTAATTTAGTCATAATTTCTCCTATTTACTTAAAAGCTCTTCATCGGCGTTTATTTTTATCTTTCCTAAAATCGTGGTGAACATTTTGAGTAATGGGAAGTTAAGTTGAATCATACAAAGTACGATTAGCAAATACTTCCAATTATCGTCTTGCGTGATAGTAATTTTCGCAAGTCCGAAAACATTTTGCAAGCAAAACGCCCATACCAGCGAAAGTATTAAAATGGAGCTATAAAGTATTCCCTTATATACGTCCATAGGTTCGCAAACTCTATAAAGGTAAACCATTCCGCCGAAAGTTATCAAATAAACTTGCATAGTTTCTTCTATATCGTCGGGGATAGTAAGACCTATATATTTCGTTATAATTTGCAACGCGTAAATGTTAAATACTAAAATTAAAGCTCCCGGCAATGCGTTAGAAAATACTTTTTGTAAAAAGCTTCCTTTAACACGATTGTTATTCGGTTGCAGTGATAAAAAGAACGACCCCATACCTATTACTAGGAATTCGAGAGCTATCATCTTTCCCGTTGTGAACGGATACGCAACTTGCGAGCAAATCGAAATCAACGCGAATATTAGCGTAAACAGCGTTTTCATAAGGTATAAAGAGCTTGATTGTTGAATATTGTTTATAACCCTTCTACCTTCTTTAACTACTAACGGCATAGAGTTAAAGTTGTTGTCCATAAGCACCAAATGGGCGATATTTCTAGTCGCGTCGCTACCCGAAGCTACCGTAATGGAGCAATCGGATTCTTTCATCGCTAAAATATCGTTTACGCCGTCGCCCGTCATTGCAACGGTGTGTCCTTGCGCTTTTAAGGCTTTAACCAAAACTGCTTTTTGTTCGGGTGTAACCCTGCCGAATACCGTATACTTCGTAGCTATTTCAAATACTTCTTTATTGTTTAATCCGTCTAAGTTTATAAACGCTTCGCTGTGTTCTACGCCCGCTCTTTTTGCAATTTCGGAAACCGTAATGGGGTCGTCTCCCGAAATTACTTTAACCATAACGCCGTTGTCTTTAAACCATTTAATGGTTTTTATAGCGTCCGCCCTTATGTTATCGTTTAATATAATCAACGCTATAGGCTTTAAGTTGGTCGGAACTTTATCGGACGTCATTTCGACGGGGGAGTGCGCTAAAAGCAAAACTCTTGCGCCGAGCAACATATTTTGTTGAATAATAATTCTAACTTTATTAGGAAGATTTTTTATTACGAAATCGGGCGCGCCCAAAACGTAAGTTCCGTAGTCAATAAATGACACTGCGGAGTATTTTCTGTCGGACGAAAACGGCAATATTTTCTTTGGCGACATTGCCAAGCTTAAATCGAAATATTCGTTTAAAGCAATACTCGTCATATTGTTATCTCTTAACGCGTTTTGCATAGAACCGACTATATCCCTTAAAGGCATAATCGTCGGACTTAACTGAACTACGCTACTAACGTTCATGTGTCCGTCCGTAATAGTTCCCGTTTTATCTAGGCACAATACGTCTATTCTCGCAAGCATTTCAAGCGAATACATATCTTGAACCAAGGTGTGTTTTTTGCTTAGCCTTATAACGCCTACGGCAAGAGCCATAGAAGTTAATAAAAACATTCCCGAAGGTATCATTCCTATTACTACGCTTACCGTTTGCGGAACTGCTTTCTGTAGAATTTCAAATTTAGTGGCGTTTGCCATTTCAGCCGTTTTGGAAATTACGGCGTAGTTTACTATACCCATTAAAGCCGATACGGGAATTATCAACAACCCTACGGTTTTAATAATGGTGTTCATAGTGTTGAGTAGTTGAGAAGAGGATTTTTTAAACCTCTTTGCTTTTGCGGATAATCTTTGAATGTAGCAATCGTCGCCGATACGGTCTATTCTAATATAACAAGAACCGCTTGAAATATAAGTTCCCGCGTAAACCTTATCGCCTACGGACTTTTTAACCGCTACCGATTCTCCCGTCAGTAAAGATTCGTTTACGTCGGCTTCGCCCGAAATTAAAACGCTGTCGCAGGGGATTTGGTTTCCCGTAGTTAATAATACTACGTCGTTTAAAACCAAGTCTTTGGTTTGAACTTCTATTTGAACTCCGTTTCGCACGACTTTGGACATAGGTACTTTTACCAAAGATAGTTTCTCAACCGTAATTTTAGAACGAATTTCTTGGAAAATTCCTATCGCAAGGTTAATAACGTAAACTACTACGAAGAAAAAGTCGGTAATATTGGAATCTTTTACCAAACTAAGCGCTATTACGCATAATACGCACAATAAGTTAAAAAACGTAAAAAGGTTTCCGCAAATAATTTGTGCGTAAGATTTAGAATATTTATTTTTAACTAAATTCGTTAAACCTTCCGCCTGTCTTTTTTCTACCTGAGAAGTCGTAAGCCCTTCCGTTTGCGTGGGGGTATATTGTTCTATTTTGGTATACTTTTCGTCGGTCGTGTCGATAATTTCTTTGGTTTCTAAAAGAATACGGAGTTGCCTTTCTTTTTCTTTTTGACGTTTTAACTCTAGTTTTTGTTTTCTTTTAAATTGCTTTAAAGTAAGTATCGGTTCGTCTTCTTGTTTTTTTTCTGGTTCTAGCGGAACGCTTACGGGAATAGCGGGAGCAACTAATTTTTTGCTAGTATACTTTCTTTTCGGTTTTGGATTTTCGCTTTTTTCCGTTTCGACCAAGTTTTCAACCGACCCCTCCGAAACGCTATTTTCGTCTAAAATATTCGTTATATATAAATTTTCTTTTTGTTTTGCTAATCTATTTTTCGAACTTTTGCCTTTTTCGTCTACGGTATTTAAGTTTGATTGATTTTCGCCAGTTTCGGTTTTCGTCGCATCTTCCGTCGTAAACGCTTGTTCGGCAGTATTGCTTAAAGAGTTTTGCGTGTTTTTCTTGCGAGTTCTCTTTACGGGAGCTTTTTCGTTTGTCGCGTCTTCTTGAGCAAGCGAAACGATAGATTGGACTAATTCGTTCGTTTCAGGTAAATTTTGTTCTGTCGCTTTTTTACGAACGGTTTTTTTCTGTTCGGTGTCCGCCATTTAATTTCTCCTTTATACATTTTTCTTCAAATAACGATAAACTGTTGGTTCAGATACCGCTAATTTTTCAGCCACTAATACAATAGCACCTTTTACCTTAAATGTCCCTTTTTCTTGTAAATATTTTTCCGCTTTTACTAATGACATTATCTTATGTTCCTTTATCCTTTTGTCCGTA
>CAJMEI010000092.1 GCA_905212395.1 uncultured Christensenella sp.
CAAAAAAAGGTTATTTTGTTAAAATTTAATTCGTATTGAAAATAGTGGGCTTATGCCCGAACGGGAGAAAAAAATGTATAAATCGACGCTTTACCGCACGCAAACAAACGACCAATTATCCGAAAAGGATATGGATAAACAAGTAAAAGTAGCGGGTTGGGTTGAAAATATCAGGGACCACGGCGGAGTTTCCTTTATAGATTTAAGGGACGCTTACGGCGTATTGCAAGTAGTTCTTCGCAATACCGAATTACTTAAAGGTATAAAAAAAGAAGATTGTATTTCGGTTAGCGGAATAATCGAAAAAAGGGACGCGGAAACGTATAATCCCAAAATCGCCACGGGAACTATCGAATTAGACGCTAAAGAAATAACCGTTTTAGGCGAAGTAACGGAAGCTCTTCCTTTTGAAATCGCTACCAGCGACAACGTAAACGAAGAAGTAAGGTTAAAATATAGATTTTTAGATTTAAGAAATAAAAAACATCACGATAATATAATTTTCCGTAGCAAAGTTATTTCTTTTTTAAGAAATAAAATGACGGAAATGGGCTTTACGGAAATACAAACGCCTATTCTTTCGGCTTCTTCTCCGGAAGGCGCAAGGGACTACATTGTTCCTTCGCGTAAACATAAAGGTAAATTTTACGCTCTTCCGCAAGCTCCGCAAATTTATAAACAACTTTTAATGGTTTCTGGCTTTGATAAATATTTCCAAGTCGCGCCGTGTTTTAGGGACGAAGACGCTAGGGCAGACCGTTCTCCCGGCGAATTTTATCAATTAGACTTTGAAATGTCTTTCGCTACCCAAGAAGACGTTTTTGCCGTCGGACAAGAAGTTTTAACCGCGGTATTTAGTAAGTTTGCGCCTGAAGGGGCAACCGTTACGCAAGCTCCTTATCCCATAATAAGCTATAAAGATGCTATGCTTTCTTTCGGTTCGGATAAACCCGATTTAAGAAATCCTTTAAGAATTATCGACTTAACGGAATTCTTCTCTCGTTGTACGTTCGGCGCGTTTAAAAATAAAACGGTAAGAGCTATAAAAGTTGCCAAAAGCGAAAAAATGACCAAAGGATTTTTTGAAAAAATGTTATCCTTTGCTCAAAGTATCGGAATGGGCGGATTAGGTTACTTAGAAGTATTAGAAGATTTATCTTATAAAGGACCTATCGACAAATTTATTCCCGACGACCTTAAAGTGGAATTAAGGAATTTAGCTTCTTTATCGGTTGGCGACGTAATATTCTTTATTGCGGACAATAAAGATAAAGCTCCTATTTTAGCGGGACAAATAAGAAACGAATTAGGTAGAAGGCTCGATTTATACGAAAAGAACGCTTATCGTTTTTGTTTCGTAAACGATTTCCCCATGTACGAAATAGACGAGGAAACGGGAAAAATAGGTTTTACGCACAATCCGTTCTCTATGCCGCAAGGCGGTTTAAAGGCATTAACCGAAAAAGACCCGCTTGACATTTTAGCATATCAATACGATATAGTTTGTAACGGAATAGAGTTATCTTCGGGCGCGGTAAGAAATCACGATTTAAAAACTATGGTTAAAGCGTTTGAAATCGCAGGTTACGGGGAAGAAGTATTAAAGGCAAAATTCGGTTCGCTTTACAACGCGTTCAAGTTCGGCGCTCCGCCACACGCAGGAATGGCTCCCGGAATCGACAGAATGCTAATGATTTTAAGAAACGAAGAAAATATAAGAGAAATTATTGCGTTCCCCATGAATTCCAACGCGCAAGATTTATTGTTGGGCGCGCCTAACGACGTTACGGAATTACAGTTAAGAGAAGCTCATATAAAAGTAAGACAATAAAAATTTCGGGCAAAAAGCGAAAGCTTTTTGCTTGATTTTAATAAGGAAAAATATGGTTAAAAAAGAAGAAATAATAACTTTAAGCAAGCTTGCTAAATTAAAATTTACCGATGAAGAAATAGAAAATTTCACAAAAGAAATGGACGAAATTATTGATTTTGCAAACCGTATTAACGCTATGAGTTCTACGGGGGAAGAAGTAATAGATAAAGTCGTTCCCCTAGAACAGTTAAGGGACGATATCGTAGTAGAAAGTTTACCGCAAGAAGTGGTTACTTCTAACGTAGAATCCATCGACGGATTTTTTCCCGTTAAAAGGAGCAACGCAAAAAGATGAAAGACGTAATTTTTTATTTGTCGGAGTTATTGCATAGCGGAAAAATAACTTCTAGGGAACTTACCGAAAAATATATTGAGCAAATTAAAAAAGAAAACCCTAATTTAAACGCGTACGTTCGCTATACGTTCGAAGAAGCTTTAAAACAAGCCGATTACGCAGACGAACTTTTAAAATCGGGTAAAGCGGGCGTTTTAACGGGAATCCCCATGACGCTTAAAGACAATATTTGCACAAACGGACTAGAAACGACGTGTTGTTCTAAAATTTTAAAGGGGTACGTTCCGTTTTACGACGCTACCGTTTGGGAAAAATTAAAAAAGCAAGGCGCGGTATTACTCGGTAAAACTAATATGGACGAGTTTGCAATGGGTTCTACTTGCGAATCTTCTTGCTACGGTACGGCGTTAAACCCTAGAGATTTAACGAAAGTTCCGGGTGGAAGTTCGGGAGGAGTTGCAAGCGCGGTTTGCGCTAATTTAGCGGGATACGGACTTGGTTCGGATACGGGCGGAAGTATAAGACAACCTGCAAGTTTTTGCGGAATAGTCGGCTTAAAGCCCACTTACGGGGCAGTTTCTCGTTACGGACTTATCGCGTACGGTTCTTCTTTGGACCAAATAGGACCGCTTTGTTACAGCGTTAAAGATTGCGCCGTAGTATTCGACGCGATAAAGGGAAAAGACGAACACGATTCTACGTCTATCGATAGTTCTAACGACACTATTTACGATAAACTCGGAAAAGACGTTAAAGGACTTAAAATCGGAGTAGTAAAGGAATATTTTGACGGATTAGACGAAGAAATAGCTTTACCAATTAAAAACGCAATAGAATTTTATAAACAAAACGGCGCGGAAATCGTAGATATTTCTTTGCCTACGTTGCAAATTTCGTTGCCCGTATACTACATTATCGCGTGCGCGGAAGCTTCTTCCAATCTTGGTAGGTACGACGGAATAAGATACGGTTTTAAAGCCGAAAATTATTTAAACGTCGACGATATGATAAAGGAAACGAGAACGCAAGGTTTCGGAAAAGAAGTTAAGAGAAGAATAATGCTCGGAACTTACGTTTTAAGTTCGGGGTATTACGACGCTTATTATAAAAAAGCAAGAAGTTTAAGGGTTAAAATCAAACAAGACTTCGAAAACGCGTTTTCTAAATGCGATTGCATAATCGCGCCTACCGCGCCGAATACGGCGTTCCCGTTAAATTACGCGGGAAGTAACGTTATACAAATGTATTTGTCGGATATTTATACCGTTCCGATTAACGTGGCGGGCGTACCATCGGTAAGTCTTCCTTGCGGAAAAGATAAAAACGGAATGCCTATCGGTATGCAAATTATAGGCAATGCTCTTCAAGAAGAAAAAATACTTAATACTGCATATTTCTTCGAACAAAATTACGATTGCGGAGTAGAAAGTTTAGACAAGGGGGTAAAGTTATGAAATACGAAATAGTATCGGGACTTGAAACTCACGTTGAACTTGCTACTAAAACCAAAATATTTTGCGGTTGTACTACCGCGTTCGGCGGAAGTCCGAACACGCATTGTTGTCCCGTATGTACGGGTATGCCGGGAACGTTACCTATTCTAAACAAACAAGTTGTAAAATACGCGATAAGGGCAGGACTTGCGACGCATTGTAAAATCAACCTTATTACGAGAATGGATAGAAAAAACTACACCTATCCCGATTTACCTAAATCTTATCAAATTTCCCAGTTCGATAAACCCGTTTGCGAACACGGTTACGTTACGCTTTCAAGCGGTAAAAAAATAGGAATAACCAGAATTCATATAGAAGAAGACGCAGGTAAACTCGTACACGAAGGCGGTTATACGTTTGTAGATTACAATAGGGGCGGAGTTCCGTTAATCGAAATAGTTTCCGAACCCGACATTTCTTCTTGGGACGAAGCTAAAGAATATATAGAAAAAATTCAGCTTATAATGCGTTATATAGGCGTTTCGGACTGCAAAATGCAAGAAGGCTCTATTAGGGCGGACGTAAATATTTCGCTAAGAGAATTCGGTCAAACGACTTTCGGAACGAGAACGGAAATTAAAAATATGAACAGCCTTTCTCACATAGAAAAAGCTATGCGTTACGAGTATGAAAGACAAGCCGATATTTTATCGAGCGGTGGAAAAGTCGTTCAAGAAACGTTAAGGTTTAACGAAGAAGACGGAACTACTTCTTCTATGCGTGGAAAAGAAGACGCGCAAGATTATAGGTATTTCCCCGAACCCGATATAATTACGGTAAAAATAACCGAAGAAGAAGTTGAAGAAATAAGAAAATCTTTACCAGAACTTCCCGACGACAGATACGCAAGATTTATAGGCGAAATGGCGTTAAGTACCGCTACTGCAACTCAAATTTTAAAATATAAAAAAGTTGCCGATTATTTCGACGCTGTATGTAAAGCGGGGGCAAGCGCGAAAAATACCGCTAACTTAATAACGGGTACGGTATTTTCTTTGTTAGGCACTGAAAGCGATAAAGAAAAATTCGACGTAAAAATTGCCGTTTTGGATTTTGCTCAACTCGTTAAATACGTAGACGAAGGCAAATATTTGTTCAATAACGCCCAAAAGACCATTACAAAAATGATGGAAACGGGTGAAAAATTAAGCGATTTAGTTAAACCCGAAGACGTTGCGGGCTTCCCCGAAGATAAGCTTATAGAATTATGTAAGCAAGCGGTAGAAAAAAATCCCGTTGCAATAGAAAATTATAAAAGCGGAAATTTAAAAAGCATTTCCAATGGATTTAAAAAAATCGGCTGTGATGTTGAAATTACAAGCAGCATTGAAAAAATAGCTGATAGTGATTATTTGGTTCTTCCGGGAGTTGGAGCTTTTGGCAGTGCAATGGAAAATCTTGAAGAATTTAAAAAAGTAATTCATGAACATGTAGATGATGATAAACCATTTTT
>CAJMEI010000093.1 GCA_905212395.1 uncultured Christensenella sp.
ATAAATTAAAACAAAAAAGGAGAGAATTATGGCTTCTAGCAAAGAATATAAAGATTTTATTTTAGAACAATTATCTAGCTTAAACCCGAGTTCTAGACCTATGATGGGCGAATTTTTAATTTACGTAAACGGCGTTTACTTCGGCGGTATCTTCGACGATAGATTTTTAATAAAAATCACGAACTCTAACCAAAAATATAAATTAATAAAAGAATTGCCTTACAACGGCGCAAAACCAATGTATTTAGTAGACAACTTCGACGATAAAGATTATTTAGAAAATTTAGTTTTAGACACCGTTAAAGGATTAAAAAAGTAAAATTTAAAAATAACGCCATATAAAGGGATAGCAAGTTGCTATCCCTTTACTACACATAATAAACTTTTTTAATTTTGCCCTTAAACGGCGAAAAAATATTATTATATTTTCTGCGATTTTTGATAAAATAATCCGCCGATAAATAAAGCTATACTTGTTAAAAAAATCGTTATAAGTATTATCAAATGCACGTTTTGCGATATAGTTTCCCCTTTCCAAACGGAAAAGTTCGATTTTAATACGTTCATTTCAGATAAAACGTTATTTACTCGTTCCCATTTCGTAGTTATTAAAGAAGGTAAGAAATAAATTATACCGCAAATAAATACAATAATACTTGCCCTAAATAAAGCGTTTATCCTTATATATTTTATAGAAATCAAAATATTTAGAACCAAGTAAGCTATCGAGGTTAAAGGTAACGCAAGATTGATAAACCACCCGTTTTTCGCGTATCCGTTTTTTAAAGCAAATTCGTTTATTACCGCTAGTAACACAACTAAACTTATTGTTCCTAAAAGTAAAGAAATATAGGCGTTTATTTTTTTAAGCGGAGCAAAAATTTTAATTTTACTTATGTAAATAGGCGTAAAAACCATAATAAAAGCCGTCCATATGGCGATTAATGCCACCCAAGCCCATTTCCGTCGGTATATAGACAAGTGAAAACCAAAAGCAAAGACAATGCGGTTAAATTAGCCAAAGGCAATGTTATAAGCTTATATTTTACTATATATTTTGGCAAATTAGTAATAGTAAAGCTTAACGCTAACGACAAGAAAACTATCCAAAACCAACTTAACGTTTTATTAACCGCCAAATTACAAATAAAGCAAACTAATATCGCAATTAGGTAAGAAATTATAAAAAATAGATTCCACGAAAACGCAAGAGTTTTCCACCTTTTTGCGAACTTATTTTTTTGCCTTAAATTGTTATCCACGGAAGAAGTTATAAGCTCGTGTTCGGTTACTCCTAATATTTCCGCTAATTTTGGCAATAGCGTTATATCGGGGTGCGCCACGCCCTTTTCCCATTTGCTTACGGCAGACTCCGAAACGTAAAGCATATTTGCTAGTTCCTTTTGCGTAAGATTTTTCTCTAATCTTTTTTGCTTGAAAAAAGCACCGAATTTTTCATTCATAAAAAATCACTCCTTAATTTTTTTTAGAGTTTACCATAAAAAAATAAAAAAAGAACGCTTTTTATTATATCCTTAACTTGAATATTTTTCAAGTTGTAAACGAATAGTTTTTAACCTAAAAAAACTAATTATAATAAAAAAATCACCGATTTTTTTGTTTTCCACTGCTTGAAAAATTTTTAAAATTTTGATATAATCGTTGTATCAATGAGTAACGGAAACGTGTAAGTCCGATTGAAAAATCGGGCTTACACTTTTTTGATTCAAAAAAAGGAGTTTTTATGGAAGAAGTTAAACAAAACAAAATGGCGGTAGAACCGCTAAAAAACTATTCAGCGAAACCTTTACATCTGCTTGTAAATTCAAAGGTGGAACAACAAATAAAGTCTATGAAGTTTGCTTAGTAATATAAATACAAAATAACTATTTCAACAAACAAAACATCTAATTTAACTAATACGCAACATAAAAACATACATAGAAAAAGAGCATACTTTAGGAAAATTCCTAAAATATGCTCTTTATTTCTTAGATAATACTGCTAGTTTCAAACAGCATTGACTAAACTAGCTTTGTTTTTGTTGTGAGTAATCTAAAATTTTGATACCATTTCAAAATGGGTGCACATTTTAGAGTTATGGGTGCATTTTCCTACAAGGGGTTGCACCCATTTTAGTTCGACAAATTGGAATTTGTCATTTATAATATTTATCTATCCCACCGTATCCGACGATAATTTTCCCTTCACGAGTCTTTTTTATAAAGCTTTTAAGGCGTTTTTTGAACTCGTCGGGACGTTTTCTCGCTGCATCAATGTAAGCAATACGAATGCGTTTGTAAGGCTCGGATAATTTCTCATAGTTTTTCCACGCAACCATATCTAATTTTATATCATCAAGTATATCGTTTGGAAAAACGTACGGCGCGCGAATGATGGGCAACACAACTTCTCTCACGCTTGGGTGGATCATACCACGCTCGTCAAGCCAGATCAGCCGTTCAATATTCGGTCGGGAATAAGGACTTCCTTTTTTTCTCGGTGTAAATCGTTGCGCGCGATGTGTGGGATCAATATGCTTAATTGTGCTGTCAATCCAACCGAAGCAAAGTGCTTCTTCTACTGCATCGTTGTAGGAAAGTGCCTTGTCACCCGATTCCTTCATCGGAAAAACAAACCAAACTTCACTTTCTATTTCAAAGTGTTCGGCAAGCCACTCGCGCCATATTTCCCGTTCACTTGTGTAAAATGTTTTCATTGTTTGCTCTACAAATTGTAATTTGTTTGTGTTATTTATCGATCTATGCTCTTAAACAGTATCTTTCTGTTTCTCACAAGATTTAATCCAAGTAAAAAGACAATTACACACACAGCAGAGCCGAGAGTGGCATTCATAATCACTATTTCTGTTTCGGTCATTCCCTCAAATGATACGAGCATCGAGCGTTGCAATGCGAATATCGAAACAAAGGCATCTGCATAGAATATGTTTCGTAGCGTGATAAGAGTTGCCGATGAACTGCGACGAGCTTTTATGAGCTTTATTGTCGCAAGCGTAATCTTGGTAAAGGTATACGCCGCCAATGCTATCATCACGATCATATGACGCTCATGCCCTCTATCTCGCACTACCGAGAGTATAACTGTTCCAACAAGTGGTATGGATAGCAGTATCAGCATCCACCCCGTAAACTTGGTTATGAAACGCTCTTTGGATTTAGAGCGTAGCACCATAAAGCGTACAAGGCTTAAAACAAGATAGTACGAACCAAGCGTTAATAACCACCAAGAGTTTGTAACCAAGCTCATAACAAGATAATAGGTTGCAAACGCTATGTTGAACGCCAAACTTCCAATGGTCAATTTCAGGGTTCTATCCATTGATATTCCTCTCGCCCATCACACAATCGGTAATGACCTTAATAACCGTTGCCATATCGTCAGAGCAGTTCTTTTCAAGCCATTCCATAACAATAGCAAATACGCCAGTTAGATAGAATTTCATCACATAGGCACGCTCCTTTTCGGGAACGTTGAAGCGTTCAAGAATTGGATTAAAGATGTGTTTGAACATCCTGCCATACACTTCATCCATATTCAATGAGTTAAACTGCTTTATAGACACCTTGAACAAACGCTGATTATCCTTGATAAATGTCAAATATGGCACAAGATACTCGTTTGTGATAAACAAAAGCTCCTCATGCTTGCAGGTTTCAAATTGCAGAAAAATGCGTTTCTGGTCTATTTCGTAGTATGCGAGGTGTTTGTCAATAATATAGCGTGTGGTTTCCTTTAACAAATCCGAGGTGTTTTCATAATGTAGGTAAAAGGTGGAGCGATTTACCCCTGCCGTATCACATATCTCCTTGATGGTGATATATTCAAAGTCCTCCTTGTCAAGTAGCGTTATGAGGGCTTCGTCCATTTTTATTGCCGTATTAAAGTATTTGCTTTCGTTATGGTTCATAAGACCGCCCTCCGTGAATGCTTATTTGCTCTCGCTAATCTCTCTCGCAAGCTCCACAATCTCATAGGCGTACTTCTTCTTGCCGTTCTCAAGCATCTTCTTGTAGATAGGATAGTTCACGCCGCATCCTATCATACCGATAATGCCGATGATAATACCAATCACCATACCAGTGATACCGCTTCCGATAACCTGCATACCAAGGCACATTCCCGTACCGAATACAAGGGCAAATATGATACCCCAAGTATAGGTGAATATGGTTGCAGGCAGCTTTGCCTTTCGGTCGAGCTTGCGAAGTGCTACGATTTTGGAGCTGTCCTTGGGGGCATACTCCTTTGCGATGGATTCTGCGTAGATTTTGTCTGTGTTCATGTTGTTTCTCCTTTTCGGTTGTTTTTATTGTAACTTTATTATACCACCTACCAAAGAGAAACGGAACAACAAGAATAGCATATTGTGTTGATTTAAATAATTTTTTGCAGTTAAATTCTTATTTATCAGTGAGTTTATTATATCACATAATCCATTGAAAATCAATAATCAAAAATTGAACGATACCCCATAAATTGAACGAAAGGGGTATAAAGTGAACGATTTGCTTTTTACCGATAAAAGCAAAAAGGCTTGCAAAGACGAAAACTATCCGAACAAGCCTATATTTTTGATAAAAAATCTATAAAAATGGGCAAAACACCCCTATTTTGGCAATAAAAAAGCCATAATACCGATATTTTTCGTATCGATATTATGGTTTCTTTATGGTAGGAATGAGTGGACTCGAACCACCGATTATGACTTATACTTCACTTACGTTTCGTATAAGGTGGGGGATATTTTACTAATAAAAAAACAAAGCCGAACTAGCTTTGTTTTTGTTGGTAGGAATGAGTGGACTCGAACCACCGATTATGACTTATACTTCACTTACATTTCGTATAAGGTGGGGGATATTTTACCAATAAAAAAACAAAGCCGAACTAGCTTTGTTTTTGTTGGTAGGAATGAGTGGACTCGAACCACCGATTATGACTTATACTTCACTTACATTTCGTATAAGGTGGGGGATATTTTACCAATAAAAAAACAAAGCCGAACTAGCTTTGTTTTTGTTGGTAGGAATGAGTGGACT
>CAJMEI010000094.1 GCA_905212395.1 uncultured Christensenella sp.
TTTAAATATGAATTTATGTTTTTAATATTAATTTAGCTCGCCGTAATAGGCGAGCTAATTTTTATTATGAATTAAAGCGTTTATTTTTACAACTTTAAAATTTATTATTTTTCCTTAAATTCTCCGTATTCTAAAAAATTTTCGGCAATAATGTTGTCGCAGTATTTCATCGCCTTTTTAAAATCTTCTTCATTCTTTACCGTATAGCATAACGTGGGTAAATCGTAAGAAAAATTTAAACCTTCTACGTTTACGCTTAAAAAATCGGGACAAGTAAATTTGTTTACAAAACTCCATTTTAGTTTTTCGGTATAAGGTCTATCTTTATCCAACGTGATTAGCTGTCCGCGTAAAATAAAAGGAGCAAGTTTTTTTAGCCGTATTAGGCAAAGCGGATTAAAACTTTGAACGGCGTATTTTCCGTTATATCCTTTTAACGCGTTTAATAAATCCTTTTCGATAGTCTTTTCGCTAGGATATTTTATTTCAATTAAAATCGGCGCTTTTCCATTGACCAAATTTAACAATTCGTCAAAATAAACGATTTTTTCTTTTCCTAAAAGTCTAATTTTTTCTAACTCGTTTTTACTTAAATCTTTAATTTCTAAATCTAAATTTGCAAGCCTTTTTAAATCTTTATCGTGAAAGCAAACCAAATTTTTGTCTTTATCGTATCTTACGTCGGTTTCTATTGCGTATCCCTTTTTTACGCAGTTTAAAAAAGCTTTTTCGGTGTTTTCTACGTACCCTTTTTCTATAAGTCCCCTATGGGCAATGGGTTTATCAAATAACCATTCTATATTTTTAATTTCGTTTTTCATAATAAATATTATTGCCACAATTAAAAAATTATAATCCTATTTATAAACTTGCAAAAAGCCTTATAATAATATATAATACAATAGGAAAATTAGAAATAAAGAGGGAACGATGGCTGTTAAAGACAATATAAGAAATTTTTGCATAGTTGCGCATATCGACCACGGTAAAAGCACGCTTGCGGATAGAATAATAGAGCATACGGGACAAGTTGCCCAAAGGGATATGGAAGACCAACTTTTAGATTCTATGGACATAGAAAGGGAAAGGGGGATAACCATAAAACTTACGCCCGTAAGAATGTTATATAAAGCGCAAGACGGAAAGGAATATATATTCAACTTAATAGATACTCCCGGACACGTTGACTTTACTTACGAAGTTTCGCGTTCGTTAAAGGCGTGCGAAGGCGCAATTTTAATAGTGGACGCGTCGCAAGGGGTAGAAGCGCAAACGCTAGCCAACGTATATCTTGCGTTGGACGCAGATTTGGAAATAGTTCCCGTAATAAACAAAATAGATTTAGCTTCCGCTCGTCCCGACGAAGTGGCGAAAGAAATAGAAGACGTTATCGGGCTAGATTGCTCTAACGCGCCAAGAATTTCGGCTAAAAACGATATAAATATAGACGAAGTGCTAGAAGCGGTTGTAAAACAAGTTCCTGCTCCGCAAAATAACGACGACAAACCTTTAAAAGCGCTTATTTTCGATAGCTATTACGACAATTTTAAAGGGGTTATATGCTTTGTTAGAATAGTAGACGGAGTAGTAAAACCCGGCGTAAAAATTAAAACTTTTATGTCGGAAAAAACGTTTGACGTTGTGGAAGTAGGTACGTTCGACCCCCATTTGAACCCAAAGCAAGAACTAACCAGCGGAGAAGTAGGGTATATAACCGCAAGCATAAAAAGCATAACCGACGTAAACGTAGGGGATACGATAACGACCGTATTAAATCCTGCGTTGCAAGCTTTACCGGGGTATAAAAAAGTTGCTCCCGTAGTATTTTCGGGCGTGTTCCCCGTTGACGGAAGCAAGTTCGGGGATTTAAAAGAAGCTTTAATGAAATTAAAGTTAAACGACGCGTCTTTAACGTTCGAGCCAGACAACTCCATTGCGTTAGGGTTTGGTTTCCGTTGCGGATTTTTAGGGCTACTTCATATGGAAATTATTCAGGAAAGGCTAGAAAGGGAGTTTGATTTAGAAATAATCACTACCGCCCCCGGCGTTTCCTATAAAGTGTATAAAACGGACGGAAGTATGATAACGGTGGACAACCCGTCGCGCTTGCCCGACGTTTCTCAGATAGACCGTATGGAAGAGCCTATTATAGAAGCGGGCATTTACACTCCGCCCGAATATATAGGGCCCATTATGGATTTGTGTCAAGAGAAAAGGGGAATTTATTTAGATATGACCTATCTTGACGCTAAAAGGGTAAAACTAACGTATCATTTACCCTTAAACGAAATAATTTTCGACTTTTTCGACGGATTAAAATCGAGAACCAAAGGTTACGCTTCTTTCGACTACGAATTAAAAGGATACGTTAATAGCGACTTAGTTAAGTTAGACATTATGCTTAACGGCGACGTTTGCGACGCGCTTTCTATGATAGTTCATAGAGAAAAAGCTTACGAACGCGGTAGAGCCGTTGCCGAAAAGCTTAAAGAAGTAATTCCAAGACAAATGTTTGAAATTCCCGTACAGGCGTCAATCGGCGGAAAAGTAATAGCAAGGGAAACTGTAAAAGCTTTAAGAAAAGACGTTTTAGCTAAATGTTACGGCGGAGATATTTCGCGTAAGAAAAAGCTACTTGAAAAGCAAAAAGAAGGTAAAAAGAAAATGAGAAAACTAGGTAGCGTAGAAATACCTTCGGAAGCGTTTACTTCTATACTAAAAATAGATAGTTAAGCGATATATAGGCTAACTTTTAATTGTTTTGGAGATAAAAATGGCAGGAATTTACGTTCACGTTCCGTTTTGTAAAAATAAATGCACTTACTGCGACTTTGCGTCTTATCCGCATATAGAAGATAAGCAAGAATTGTACTTTGCGTGTCTTTATAAAGAGATAAAAGAAAAAGCCGTTTTGTTTAAAGATAAAACGGTAGAAACGATATATTTTGGCGGTGGAACTCCTTCTTACGTAGAAGCAAAATATATTTTAGGCGCGGTCAGGCAAATAAAAAAATATTATTCGGTAAGTGGTAACGCGGAAGTAACGCTTGAAGTCAACCCCGCGACGATTGACGAAGAAAAGTTAAAAATTTATAAGCTTGCGGGAATAAATAGATTTTCGATAGGACTGCAAACTTACAACGATAAGCTTTTGGAAAAGTTAAACAGGGTACATAACGCGCAAGATTATTTAAACACCGTTAAGCTTTTAAAGGGATACAATTTAAGCGTTGATATTATGATAGGTTTAATGGGGCAAAACGAGCAAGAAGTTAAAAAATCGTTAGATTTTGCGTTATGTTCTCCCGATATAAAACACGTATCGGTTTACGCGCTAAAAGCGGAAGACGGAACGCCCATTTACACGCAATATTTAAACGGAGAATTGCCCGACGGCGACGAAGTTGCCACTATGTACGATTTTACCGTGAACTATCTTGCGGAAAAAGGATACGAACGTTACGAAGTATCTAACTTTGCAAAAATCGGCTTTGAATCTAAACACAACTTAAATTATTGGAAAAGGGGCGAATATTTAGGTTTTGGACTAGGGGCTTCTTCTTTTGATAGAGAAAGGCGTTTTACCAACACCGAAAACATAAACGAATACTGCCACTGCGTATTAAAAAACGCTTCTCCCGAAATTTTTAGCGAAAAAATAGAAGGGGACGAGAGAAAATTCGAATACGCAATGTTAAATTTAAGGACGAAATACGGCGTTGTCTTTTCGGAGTACGAAAAGGCTTTCGGTAGCGATTTTAAAGTAGATTTTAAAGAAAAATTAAAATTCGTAAACGAATATTTGGATTACGACGAAAAAGGGGTAAAAATTAAAGACGAATATTTGTACGTTCAAAATCAAATAATAATTCAGCTAATGGATTAGGAAAGTAAAATTATAAATTTTCTTTTAAAAACAGTAGAAAAATAAAAGGGTTTTTGTTATAATAATTCGTAGGGCAATCTTTAAGGAGAAAATTATGAGAAAAATTGCGGTTTTAACTTCGGGCGGAGACGCTCCAGGAATGAATGCGTGCGTAAGAGCGATAGTAAGATACGCTATTTATAAAGGAATGGACGTTTACGGCGTAGAAAGGGGTTATCAAGGCTTAATAGACAATAAAATTTCGTTTATGACTTCTCGTTCCGTATCGGATATTATACAAAGGGGCGGAACGATTTTAAAGACTGCTCGTTGTCCTAGTTTTATGACGTTAGAAGGTCAACAACAAGCGGCGGAGACTTTGTGTGCTTACGGAATAGAAGGGCTTATCGTAATCGGCGGAGACGGTTCTATTACGGGGGCGAAAGCTTTAAGCGAAAACTTTGGAATAAAAGTTATAGGGCTTCCCGGAACGATTGATAATGATTTGGCTTATACCGATTTTACCTTGGGTTTCGATACGGCGGTAAATACCGTTTTGTCGGCAATCAATAATTTAAGAGATACTATGAGTTCTCACGATAGGGTAAGCCTATTAGAAGTTATGGGAAGGCGTTGCGGAGATATTGCGTTATACGCTGGCGTTGCAGGTGGCGCGGAATACATTTTAATTCCCGAAAAACCTTTCGATCTAGACGAAATAGCTAAAAGCTTGGTTTTCTCTCAAAAAAGGGGAAAAACTTCTAATATGATTGTTTTGGCGGAAGGCGCAGGCGATAAGGACGAAATTATGAAGTATCTTAAAGAAAAAGCAGGTATTTCTATTAAATGTACGACTCTCGGACATATCCAAAGGGGTGGTTCGCCTACAATGGCGGATAGAATTTTGGCTGCTCGTTGCGCGGTAAGAGCCGTTGACCTTTTAAGCGAAGACAAAGGAAACAGAGTAGTAGGAATAAGGGATAATAAAATTATCGACGAAGACATTACGGAAGCTTTAAACGAACCTAGACGTTTCGACGAGAAATTGTATGAAATTTCGCACGCGTTGAGTTTATAATTATAAATTATCGTTTTAAAAATATTTTAAAATTTGATAAAACTTAAAAGTTAAATAAACGCAATAGCTAAAATTTGAAGCCGTTTTTAAATGTACTAATTATAGCTAA
>CAJMEI010000095.1 GCA_905212395.1 uncultured Christensenella sp.
TTTATAAAAAAAGCAACGACTTTATGAAAACTTTTAACGTAAAAGAAAAATCCTGTTACGACGCCTATACATAAATACAATCTTAAATTAGGAAAACTTAATTTTACCGAATAAAATAGAAATAAAACTGATAAACATGCGAAAAACAAAAAATCTCTTACGCCGTTTATTGTTTGATTTTTAAATGCAAACGTTAAAACGTAAAAAATTTCGTAAATTACTCCGCTTAATATCCCAAACGCCACGCATAAGAGAAAAAAGTTTATTTGATTAAACGTAACGAACACTATTTAACCAACCTTTTAAAAAAATTTCCTGCGGTTTTATTTTGGTAAATAACTCTATTTATTTCTCCGTCAGCCATAAAATTTCCCGATTGTTTTTGAAAATTTATAACCTTTAAATTTTGCCCGTAAATTATAATTCTTTTACCGTTTACAAGTTTTAATCTTATTTCCTTATCGGAAAATCCGTCTACTTCCCCGACAGCGGTTGCCGATAATCTTTTTTGATTTCAATAGTTAAAGTATGTTCTCCCATAAAAACGCCTCCTTTTACATTATATTAGAAAAACGCCTTTTAAAGAACAAAAAAGCTTGCTTAAATTAAAGCAAGCTTTTATTATTAAATTTTTACAAGCGACGCGCTTGCGATTGACTGTCCTACTCGTTTTGATTTTTCGTCAGGAAGTATTAAATCTATTTCTAAATTAAATTCTTCTTTTAAAACTTTTTTAGCGTTGTCTACTATTATTTGTCCCGCTCTACCCGACACCACTCTACCCATTATAAGCAAGTGCTTCATGCCGTAGAACTTGTGATAAAACGGCAACGTATAACCTAAGAAAATACCTATATTTTCGTAAATTTCTTCGGCTAATTTATCGCCTTTTTCAAGTAAAGTCTGTACAAACGATAATTTTTCCGCTTTGGTTAGTTTTTCGTCGAATTTTTTACCCGCGTTTTCGTAAAGTCTGATAACTGCGTCTTGCGAAAAATATTTACACCCAACGCCTTTATCCGTACTCCATTCGTCTACTTCTGCGTTTTCGTTTAAGTCTACGGGGCAAAAAGCAAGTTCGCTAATCCAACCGTTTATATCCCCTTTTTCGTTGATATATCCTACGGCTTCGCTAGTTCCCATAGCCATTCCCATAACGGATTTTAGCCCTAAACTCATACTTCCCGCCAAGGCTGTAATATCGCCGTCGTTGGCAACCGCGTAAGGAACGTTAGGAAAAGTTTTTTCTATTACATTTACAAACGCCTTTTGACACTTTTCTAAACAATTCGTCTTATCTACGCCCAAAAACAAGCTGGAAACCATTAAACAGTCGTCTATTATAACGCCTGCGCTGGAAACGCCTATCGCGTCTACCTTGCCTAAATGACTTTTAGCTTTGTTTAACCCCTTTTCTATCATTTCGTAATGATAATCGGGGTTAGTTTGCGTTTTGGGGTTCCAAACAATTTCTTCGCTGTAAATCGTTTGCCCGTCAACTACAGCGCAAATTTTAAAATCGCTTCCGCCGGCGTCGAACCCGATACGGTTTCCGTTTATATGTCCGCCCAAACTTACGGGGTTCTCTTTTGAAATAAAAGTTTCGTCGGAATATATTACTTCGAAATCTTTTAGATAACAAGTAGACATAAACTCGTTATCGAACGCCCTTTCCCCCGTTTTAGAATAAGCTCGTTTAAGTTTTTCGTATAAAACGTGGGAACCTTTAACAAAAATTTTATACCCGCCGACTATCCATAAAACGGCCTTCACCATTCTTTCGACTATTTTATAGTTTTCTTCGTCCGCTACCCCGTCGGGATAAACGGGCATATTAAAAACGTAGTTATACCCTTTATTTCTTTCAACGCATACCGAAACGCTTGCGTTTGAGCCATAAGATTTAACTTTTTTTATAAAGTCGTTATATTCGACAATTATTGGTTAAAAATTTTTATCTAACGTCGGAATAAATTTCATTTTCACCTTTTATTTAGAATGTATTCGTTTTAATTCTTCGATAGGTAATTTTAGCTTTCTGTCAATCGTTAAAAGTCCGTTAATTTCTTGCATTACGTCCGTCAATTGAGTTACACAGAATCCGCTTATGCTCTTGCACGCGTAAATTCCGTCCGTAGTGTCTTCGTAACGTTTTAAGTATTGTTCTACGGTAGTAACTCTGTCGCCGTAACCCCAAGCTTCTTTTTCTCCGCCCGAGAACGCTATTCCCGCGTATTCGGATAATATTACGGGTTGCCCTTCGTAATGATAACCGTTAGCAAATATTTGACGGTTCGACCTAGATTGACTTACGCTACTAGCGCATCTTTCTTCTATATTGCCGTATTTTCTTACGATTTCGCTTCCGCAAGACGCGTAATCGTGAATGGTAATAATATCGCTCTTCGTGTGTTCCCAACCGTCGTTAGAAATTACGAATTTAGTTTGGTCTAACGCCTTTACAAGATAATAAGCCGACAACGTGAACGCTTGTTGTTTTTTGTCGTCTAAAACGTGCATTATGCCCCAACTTTCGTTAAAGCATACCCACGTCATAATGGACGGATGCGATTTATACTGACGAACTATTTCTAACCATTCGTCCGTAACTCTTTCTACTTCTTCGTCCCTAAATTCGTACGGAGAAGGCATTTCACACCAAGCGTATAAGCCCATTACGTCGCAGTAATAGTAAAATCTTTCGTCTTCTATTTTTTGGTGTTTTCTTACCCCGTTAAATCCCATTTCTTTCATTAAGCGAATATCTTGAATAATTTCTTCGTCGCTCTTAGGCGTTAAATCGCTATCGGGGAAATATCCTTGGTCTAAAACCATACGGAAATAAACAGGGTCGTTGTTTACGAGTATTTCTTGTCCTTTAGTCGCGTATCTTACGATTGCGGTATAAGAACCTATTTCATCTATAATCTTACCGTTTTTCTTTAAAACTACGTCTACGTCGAATAAGTTAGGCGAATGATGTACCCACCACTGAATCCCCCACCAATCTTTTGTATTTAACAAGTTTAACGTAAGTTTATCTATTTTTTGAACTATTTTCTTTTCTACGGACGCTATTTTTTGTCCCCTGAAAGAAGCCGAAATTTCTATGGATAAATCTTCCGTGATATTAGCGACTTCGTATTCGAAAATAACGGCGTCTTCGCAAAAAGACGAAGAAGAAGTTAAAGTTTTAACGTAACTTGAAGATACTTCTTCCGCCCAAACGGTTTTCCAAATACCCGTAGTATCGGTATACCAACAGCCGTAATTTTCGTCCGCGCAACGTTGTTTTCCACGCGGTTGAAATCTATCGTAACTGTCTTCGCACTTTACTACTATTATATTCTCGGCTTTTAAAAAGTTCGTAATATCGAAAGAAAATCTAGTATAAGCGCCTCTATGCGTTCCGACTAGCTCCCCGTTTACGTAAACTTTGGTTATATAATCTGCCCCTTCGAAATTAAGTATCAATCTTCTCCCGCTTTTTTTGGAATATGATAATTTTTTTAAATACCATACGTTTTCACAGGGCTTTTGTTCGTTAATTCCACTAGCCTTTGTCTGATAAACGTAAGGAACTATTATTTTTTTATCGAAAGAAGTTTTTTTATACCATTTTTCTTTATCTCCTACGTTTTCGTAGTCAAACGCAAAGTCCCATTCTCCGTTTAAGTTAAAGAAACTTTTTCTAACCATTTGCGGTCTTGGATAAGAGTCGATATGACATTTAGGTAAGTTTAATTGTTGCATAATTCCTCCGTATTTTATACTTTTATTATTAAATAAGGCGAATCGACGTAATACTTGCCGTCGCCTACGCATTTTATTTTAATTTCTCCGTGATAATCGTCGGGATAAAAAAGACAATTTACCGGAAGCGATATAACTTTGTTTGCATAAACCACTTCGTAACTTTCCGCTTTTATACATCTGTCCCATTCTAAAAAACCTTGCTCCTTTTCGGTTATTTTGGGTTCGGGCAATTTATACGGAACGATTTTTTCTTTACAAGAAGCAAAGATTATTACGAAAACAAGCGTTAGACAAACTAATAACTTTTTCATTGCTTATTCTTTAATTGTTCTAATTCCTTAACGAACGCTGAAATGTCCGCAAATTGACGATAAACGGAAGCAAACCTAACGTAAGCTACTTCGTCTAAATCTTTTAAAGCTTCCATAACCATTTCGCCTATTTGTTTAGTGGTTACTTCTTGCTCTAAAGAATTATATAATTTTTTTTGTATATCTTCTACGATTTTATCTATTTTGTACATCGGAACGGGACGCTTTTCGCAAGCTTTTACTATTCCGTTTTTAATTTTCGTGGGCGAAAAAGCTTGTCTTACCCCGTTGCCCTTTACGACTAGTAACGGCGTAATTTCTATAGTTTCGTACGTTGTAAAACGCTTACCGCAATTCGTACATTCTCTCCTTCTTCTAATTGACGCTCCGTCTTCCGCCGAACGAGAGTCGATAACCTTGCTGTCAATACAACCGCAATAAATACACTTCATATATTCTCCTAGGTATTAAAATTTTAATTTAAAACAAAATAATTATATGGTTATGTTTATTTTTGTAAGAATTTTATGTATAGTTTACGTCGTTGCCGTAAACGTTTACTCTTTTTTACTTTTACGCAATCAAAAAAAGTCTGCCGAAGAAGGCGAAAAACGCATTAACGACGTCCGACTTTACGTTACCGCAATTTTAGGCGGTGGATTAGGCGTTTACGTTGGAATGTTTTGTATGAAATATAGGCTAAATAACTTTTTTTTAATGGTTTTAATGCCGATATTCATTTGCGCAACCGCTTTTTTAGTGGTTTTCGGATTTATAAACGATTTCGGTTTTAACCTTTAATTCAACTTATTTCGTTTTTATTTTAAGCAATTTAGCATAAATTAAAATTTCCTAACACCCTTTTATTATTATAACAAATAATTACGCCCATTTCAAGCGTTTTTTTCTTTTCGTTATCT
>CAJMEI010000096.1 GCA_905212395.1 uncultured Christensenella sp.
GCGCGGAAATAACGCATACTGTAAAAGCGGGAAGGACGAGTAACAGTATGGCGTATATGGTATCTTATTTATCCGCAACTAAAGAAAAGAATTCTTTTAACGATTGGGAAATCGAAAGGTTGAATACTTTTTTAGATAGATCCATAAAAGGCGCGTTAGGTAGCGTTTTACAAATAAAAGGTTCGGAAATAGATAAGACGCTTAGTAATGGTTATGAGTTTGGTGCAAATTATGCAGACGGAGTAAACGTTACAATAGGTACTGTTAACGAAGTAGTAACGGAAAGCAACGTCCAAACGCTTTCCGGCGATATTACCTACGGGGACGACGCGTTTTTATACGACGTATATTTAAAATATTCGAAAGACGGAGCAAGCAAAATTCAAAAGATAACTCCTTCGTTAGATTTTTACTTTAAATGGACGGTGCAAGACACGGACTATCTTGCGCAAGGAGTTGTAGGGAGTAGAAAAAACGTAGAAGTTAAAAAAATAGGCGATAATAAAAATGCAAGCGTAAAAGTAGGGTTCGAAACCAAAACTACGCATTTTAACACTAAAAAATATACGGGAAGCGTAGATTTTACGGTTGAAAATTTAATATTAGATAGGGCAAGTCAATTTTATTCCATTTCCGGGGATAAAGTTGTACCTAGTAAAGCAACGGCAACGTTAAAAGCAAATGACGTTACAAGATTTAACGATAAAATTATTGAGTTTAAGTTAAGCGGAGCAACTTGCGTAAACGAAAACGGAAATAACGTAACTTCTTATGGAATAAACGGAATTACGGGTTCGATTAAAGCCGCCGTTTCGGTAGAAGATTTTAATAAAAAGCTGAACGTTACTTCTTTGGAATTTGATAGAAACTTAGGTCAGGCAAACGTCAACGCTACATTAACGGCAGACACGGATTTGTACTCTTTTACGGGTTCTTACGATAAATATAACGTAAAATTAAATAGATATAAAATAGCTTATTCTTCTGAATATACCGATTTATCGGGCGACAGTGATAACGTTGCGCTTAGCGCGAACAGTGCCGTTAAAAGTTATTATTATGCCGATGAAAACGTAAATTTAAACCAAGGAGAAAGCGACGGACTTACTTTAAACGCGAACGGTTATTCTTTTAACGGGTTTAATATGGACACCGCGTTTAACAGTCAATTCTTTTCTCCCGAAAAGTTAAACGAAAACTATTCTTTATATCGCGGTACTTTCCATAAAGGTTATTTAGAGGAAGCTACGCAATTTAGGTACAGAAACCGTATAACCCTTTCTTACAAGGTAAAAGTCGGGACGAAAATAAAAATCAACGGATTTACCGTAAATTATAACGGAGCGAATCAATCGGTTTGTTTTGGAATAATTCAATCTGACTCCTCTTCTTTACTTCAAAGTAATTATGTTTACGATACTTACTGGATAAATTCGAAGGGGCAGGCCATTTCAGAAAAGACGGGGCAGTCCGATATAAAACCGTATGACGCAAACTCCGACGCTTACGTTTTAACAAATCCTTCCAATCCTAGCGAGGGCGGAGTTTACACCATAAAAGGTCACCTATATGCAGGTGGAAACGAACATATAGACCAAAGTCAAAGTAATAGAAAAGATTTCGATTACGTTTATTTAACTATAAATTTATCTTTATATCCTACGGAAAATACGGAGCTACCGGATACTAAACTTGCGCAAGCCATAATCGACCAAAAACTAATTGATATAGACGGTTTATATAGTAAACCCGTAAATACGCAAGACACCGCTATAGATCAAGTGTCGTTAGTAGGTTCTTACTATACTGCGCAAGGTTCTTACGAAAAACCTGTTGACAACAATACAAGAATGAGAATTGTGTTTACAAGAAAAGTAAAGGTAGGTACGGTTATTTCTTGGAAGTCAAATAAAAATGCATACAATAGTAGCAACGGCTATAAATTTGGTTTTATAGAAGCTACGACTGCGGTCTATAACGAAAGTAGCTCCTATTTTTCAGATAGTCAATGGTCTGACAAAGCTGAAAGGTGGGGTTTTACCGGTTCGGTAGAAAATGGTTCGTACACGGTTGTAGGCAACAAAATGAACCTAAAAAACGCAAGTTTAGGACAGCAGGAGTACGTATACTTAATTATAAATATTGCAAGAATTGACGATGCAGGTCCGATAGGTATGGATTGTAACGAAATAGAAGCCGTTTTAGCGTTGTTTACCTTTGACGGATATTTCGAACAAACGGGTTCGGCAACTAGTTTGCTTAACTTTTCAATGCCGTCTTACGACGTATACTTGTACGGAATGATGAAAGCAAATTATTACAACGTTGTATATAACTATGCAGACGGTTCTTCTACTTCTCAAGGAACGAAAGTAGTTCGTTACGGAAAACAATTCGTTGCAGACAATAGGCCCACCAAAAACGGTTATTTGTTCTGCGGTTGGTTAGTTTCGGCTTCTGGAAATCAAGCACTTTCGGATAAAGCAAGTTTTATAAGTTATAAATATAATTCGTCAAACGTTGCTTCTCCTACAGCGGTAGAGGAAAAAATAGTTTCTTCCCAAATGATTTGCAACAACAAATGGACGGAAGACGTAACTTTTAAATCTTTGTCGGACGAAGCGAATTCCACCGTATATCTAACGGCGTGTTGGACTAATAACGTTATGGATAACGGCGGAACGGGTTATCAAAACAACTCTAAGGGGTATTCTTTAAACGGAACGTATTCTTACGATTTTAAAATGGCCAACAATGCTAGCGCTTTGTTTAATACGAGAACGGAACTCTCTTTACATAAATTCGGCAATTTTACTAAAAAAATAAAAATTTATCAAGAAGCTTGTTCTTCCGATTTCGGCGTAGCTAATTGGGACGATATTAAATGGAATACCGTAATTTTAGGTTTATATCGCCATTATTGGGCGGGTGGAGATTATTCGGCGTATTCTTCTAATTATTGGCATAATTTTACTATTTTAAGATTAGATAATCACACTTTTAACGCCTTAGAAAACGCTTCTCCTACCGATAGACCAAACAAAATCGGCGCAGCAGAAACTGTAAGTACTTCCAACAGCGCGTTTTTTGACGGAACGCTTAAAGCTTCTAGCGGTAAACCAATGTTTTACGAAGTATGTAAAAACTCTTACGTAACCTATAATATTACGGGGAATAACGTTGCAAGTCACAATGGATATATAGATGTAAGGATTGATATTCAAAGCGTTGACCCCGCTTATTCGGAAACGACATACACAATAACTTACCGTGTAAACGAACTAGATTTGTTCGCGTTAGATTTCGTCGTTTACGGCGACAAGGTAAATTACGCTATACTAGAAGATACTTTAACTTTTACGGGTAGCAATAATACAAAGAGTTTAACTTATACTCAAACGGCAAATAAAGCCGATAGTGATATTAAGTCTTACGCTCAATACGCGCCTAATATTAGTTTAAGTACGAGTATGAATTCTTCCGAAGCGTATTCTATGACGATAGAGCAAAAACTTACTAATAATTCATCTTTATGGGCGGATAATTTCAATAAAGGAATTTTAGTAACTACTTATTCTAAAGATAGTAGGGACCTAGTGGGCGGCGCGCCCGCAAATTACGGTTGCGAGCGTTTGGATTGGTGGGCTTTAATGGAAAGTCCGTCCTCTAACCCGTACGATTATTTAAGGATTATAGATATAAAGTGCGAAAAATCGATCGGAACGGACGAAAAAGCGCAAGTCTTAAAAGATTGTACAATTCAAGTTATCGTACAAAAAGTTAAGCAATTTTTACACGTTAAGGTAATTATAGGCGACCAAAACGCTAACGGTTGGACTAACGATTACTATTACGTTTACGTAAATAGAGCAAGAGATTTGTCTATTAATAAATTTGCAAGCCCCTTAGAAACTTCCGACACAGGCGTTCCGTTAGGAATTATGGTAGTCGGCGAGTATACTTCTTTTAACGTTGTAATTCCGTTGCATCCTATTTCCGTAACGGATAATATGTCGCTCGGAACGCAAATCAGCAATTATGGTGGCGGTTGGGGAGATTATAACGCGGGATATTTCACGACGCTTTCTTCTTCTGATAGAAGTGCTACTTTGAATGGGAATTTTAACGCAGATTATTACGTTTATATGAACGCTTGTACAGAAAGCGCGAATATTTGGGAAACTCCGTTACCTATAATTCATCAAGGTTTAATAAATTCTCCTTATACCGACGTGATATTTAGGTTTGATAATGATGGTGCGGCAAGTGCTTTTTGGGGAAGTTGGAAAGACGCTCAATCAAACGCTATAACGCAGACTTCTTATACGAAATCTGATAGCTTTACTTGGACGGGTGACACTTATTCCGATACTACAAGGCAACTTATGCAAGATAGTATCGTAAAAATAAACCTTAAAAGGTCGGGTAAAACATACGAGCTTACTATGTCGGGAACGTATACTTTTAACGGCGCGGGAAGAATAAATGTTAGTTCGGGTTCAACTTCCGCTTTCGAAATAAAAAGGGTTTTGAGTTCCGATTACGTCGGCGCGGTGGGCGTTGCGCTAACTTGTGAATGGTCCAAGTATAGAGTTATTAGCGGGATAGCTTAAATTTATTTAATAATTTTAACGAGGCGAAATTTTAAACAAATTTCGCCTCGTTTTTTTGTATTTAATGTTTTTTTGAATAATTGCAAATGTTATTGTTTTTTTGTATAAATAGCATTAAAATTCTCTAATTTTGCTATAAAAAAGTAAAAAAGTCCATAATTTTTTTTTAAAAAAAGAAATATGTAGAAAATTTATTCTACATTAATTTTATTTTTTGGTGTTTTTAATTTAGGAATAGTTATTAAAACTGTTCCGTTGTTGAATTTTGCACTGATTT
>CAJMEI010000097.1 GCA_905212395.1 uncultured Christensenella sp.
TCCGGAGTGTTCACGATTAAGTTCTTGTTACTCATTTTTCTTTCTCCTTTTTGCTTATTTGTTTTTAAAAAATTTCATATTAGATAAAACGATAAAAATTTTAATCCGTTAAACTTCTTGAATGGTGCGGTGTCAAATAAATTATTTGTAAAGATTTAGAAATTTCTTTTAATAGTTTTTTGCAAAGATTAAAGTTTTCTTCGTCCAAAGGACAAAAAGCGTCGTCTATAATTATAAACGGTTTTTCCTTGTCAAATAGCGAATCTATAAGTCCTAATCTTAAAGAAAAATTTACTAATTGCTGTTGTCCAAGCGATAAAGAATGCGAGTCTTTTGTTAATCCGTTTACTAAAAACTTAACGTTAAAATCTTCGTCGCAAGTAACGCCCGAAAGAGTTGGGAAAAGGCTTTCGCAGTATTTTTTTAAAGATTTTTTTAAAGGTTCGTAGCAACCTTTAGTTAAGTTTTCTTTGGCTTCTTTTAAGTATTCCAAAGTTTTTTCGGCTATTTCCTTTTCTTTGTTTAATTGTAAAAGCTCGCCGTTTAAAGCTTGCTTTTTTACGCATAAATTATCGTATTTTTCGCTATCTAACAAAGCTACCGCCATTAAAGAAGATAAACGCGAAACATTTTCGTCGTCGTACTCTATTTCCGTTTTTAAAAGTTTAATTTCGTTTAGCTTTTTTTGATATTCCGTTTTTAAATCTTCATTGCCGTTTTCAGATTGAATTTTTAATATTTCTTTATCTATATCTTTTAGTTCTGAAAGATTTTCTTCTTTTATTTTTATTACGTTTTTGAGCTCGTATAAAAAGGATAGCTTATCAGTTGCGGAATTAGTAAAACTATAAACAAATCTGTCTATACGTTCGTTTAAAGATGAAATTTCGTTTTTAATATTAGAAATTTCTTCTTGTAAAAGGCGGTTTTGTTCGCGCGCTTGCGTTTGTGAAATCTTGTCCGACTTTATAGCTTGAAAAGCTGAAGAGGCGGAATAGTTCATATAACCGTATTTACCTAAAAAGTCGGTTACGGATTGTCTTTGTTTTTTTATAAGAATTTTATTTTTATACGTTACAACTCCTAAAATTATCGCCCCCGCAAGAGTTAAAACGGCAATAATCAAAAGGGGTATATTTACGTTTTTTATCACGCTGAATATAAGTAATCCTAAGCTGACAACGGCAAGTATTATGCATAACGGCAAACTTAAAGAAAAAGCGGGTTTTCCGATTTTTTGATAAGATTTTTCGGCGTTTTCTATCTCTTCTTCGCTTGGAAAAGGCTTTTCCGAAACAGGTATAAAACTTTTCGTTAAAGAATTAAGTTCGCTACGCTTTTTGTCTACTTCTTCGCAAAATTTTATATAAACGTTTACCTGTTCTTCACTAATCGCGTTGCCGTTTAATACCTCGTTTGTTTTTTGTATTTTTTGAACTGTTTTTTGTCTTGCTTGATTTAGCGATTCTATTTTCGTTTCTACTTTAGACGAAGATAACTGTTTTAGTAATTCGTCCCGCTCTTTTTCGTAAGCAGATAATAAAACTTTTTGTTTTTCACGTTTTTCTTTTTGTTCTTGTAAACTGCTTTTTAAAGTAAAATATTCGTCTTTTTTGTCGGCTAAATTTCTTAACTCTATTTCCGCATCTGCTAATTTTTGTTTAACGTTAGGTATTTTTCCCCTGTTTTGCCTGTTTTGATATTCTTTAATATCGTCTTCTAATTTTTTGCATACGGAATTAAAATTGTTAAATTCGTCAGTAGCGCAAATTACGGAGTTAAGACGTTCGGATATAAATACTTTGCCTTTTTGATAATCGGTTTGGTCAAAAAAACATATTCTATGAAAAGATTCTCTGTCTAAGCTAAATAGTTCTAGTCCCAATTCTTCCGAAAAGTCGAAAGAAAGTTTTCCGTTTTTATAAAGCTTAAACGTGTCGTTTGCCTTTTTTTGCCCGAAAGTTCTTTCTACTTTATAAATTTGACCGTTTGATTCGAATTCCAAAGCTCCGCCGAAAAAAGAATTGTTCCAAGGCAGAAAATCTCTGTCGGCAGTATTTTTGGCGTTCATTCCGTAAAGCATAATTTCTATAAAGTTGGCGAGGGTGGTTTTTCCGCTTCCGTTTTCAGAAATTATTTGCGTAATTTGCGAAAAATTGCACTCTTGGTCTTTTACGTTTCCAAACCCGCTTATATGTAAACTCTTAATTTTCATTTTAAAAGCTTTAACCCCTTTTCGATTATTTCTTTTTCAAATTCGTCCCCGTGAGATTTTACTACTTTTAAAAATTCGCTTTTTAAAGAAAAATCGCCTTTATTTATCAGTTCGTCGTAGTCTATTTCGGTTTCGTTTCTTAGTTCAAAATAAAAAAACTTGTTTTCAAAATAATTATTTATATAACTAAAATCTGTTTGCTCTTCCTTTTTAATTTTTCCTTTTATCACTGCTCTTACTAAAGAATTTGTTGGGTAGGATAATTTGCTTTTCATATCGTCTTCTAATTCTAACGTAGAATTATAGTTTGATAAATCAAAATTTTCTACTATAAAAAGCGGATTTTCTAGCGGTTCAAATTTTACTGCGCGTGTTACAGTATCAATTTTTACGTATCCCTTTTGTCCGCATTCGTCAAAACCCCTTCCTGCGGGACAACCGCTATAAGCGTAATATCCCCTTACGTCCAAATGCGAAAGTTTAAAATCGTGATAGTGTCCGAGCGCTAAATAGTCAACGTTTCTATTTTTTACTAGCGGTAAACTTATTTTATCTTCGTCAAAAGTTTTATAATCTACAGTCGTTCCGTGTCCTATTACAACGTTGTATGAATTCTCGTTGAAAACGGGGATATCAGTAGAATAACAATAAAACTTCACGTTTTCTTTTACCAAACTTTCTCCGCTTTTAAGCATAATAAAATTTTCGGTAAAATCTTTAAAAATATTTTTTCTTTCGTCAAAATCGTGATTCCCGTAAACGTAAATAAATAATATGTTAATATACTTTTCTACAATTTTTTGCACCCTGGTTAATAGGTTTGCGTTTACGTTTTTATCGTCGAACAAGTCGCCCGCAATTATTATTACTTCCGCGTTTTCCTTAATTGCGTTTTCGCATATAATTTGAAAAGTTTGCGTTAAATTAGCGTTAAATTTTTCGGCTTTGTCTACGCTTAATCTCGTTTGTAGACTGCTGTCCAAATGTAAATCCGCCGTGTGAAAAATTATCATTTTTATTCTCCTAGTTAAATTATACATTAACTGTTTTAAAAAATCAACGCCTTAATTGTCCGCCCGAAAAAATTTTTTAAGGTTTATACATAAAATTTTTTTATGCTTTTTTCCGCGTTTTTTAAATTGCCTTTACAAAAACAAAGCTTTAAGGTATAATATATTTATGATACTTGCAAGTCGTTCGCCTAGGCGAGTAGAATTACTTAAAAAATTAGTTCCGTCTTTTAAAATAATAATTCCCGAATCGGAAGAAATAAAGGTTGGAATAGCTAGAGATATTTGCCTTGAAAACGCAAAATTAAAAGCTTTTCCGGTGGCGAAAAATTTTCCTAACGAAGTAGTTATCGGGGCGGACACGGTGGTCGCATTAAACGGTGAAATTTTAGGGAAGCCTATCGATAAAGCTCAAAACGAACTCTTTTTAAAAAAACTTTCGGGTTCGGTTCACGAAGTTTTAACGGGTTATGCCGTTATTTTTGGCAAAAAAGAGTTTTTCGGCGTTGAAAAAACGCAGGTTATATTTAACGATTTATCCGAAACCGAAATTTTAGACTACGTTTCAAGCGAAGACGGTTTGGATAAAGCGGGCGGTTATGCAATTCAAAACGGAAAATTCGTCAAAAATATAGTCGGCTCTTACGACAACGTAGTAGGGTTTCCGACGGAGAGAATAGAGAAAATTTTAAAAGAATTAAAGGTGATAGTATGAAAAACGCAGTCGCTTTGGATATGGGGTCTAGCAATACCTATATTTACAAAACGGGTATGGGAATAGTTTTGGAACAACCTAGCGCGGTTGCTTTGAGTAGAGAAAAAGGGAAAATTAAGGCTTTGGGAGAAGACGCTAAAAAGCTTTACGGTATGGCCGTCGAAGATACGGAGGTAACTTTTCCCGTTTTCGAAGGCTTTATCGACAACGTTCCTTTGGCAAGGCAAATGTTAAAAGGGTATTTCGATAAAATACAGTATTTTCACGAAGACGTGGTAATGTCCGTTCCGTGCGGTACGGATAGCGATAAAATTATGTCGTTAGATAAATTTTTGCGTTCTTTGGGAGTGTATAACGTAGCTTTCGTAGAATCGCCTATTTTAACGGCTTACGGTATGAATATTATGGCGGATAGCGACTGTCCTAGATTTATTATCAATTTGGGCGGTGGAACCACTAATATTTCGGCTGTTTCGCCTAGCGGAGTAATTACTGGCGTAAGCATAAATTTGGGCGGACAAAACGTAGATTCTATGTTGGCAAGCTTTATAGAAAACAACTTTAAGCTAAAAATAGGTATGCTAACTGCCGAGAAATTGAAAATACAGCTTGGCAGTATGTACACTAACGACGAATTGCGTTACGTTGTAAACGGTAGGGACGTTATTACGGGTAGACCTAGACCTTTATCGGTAGAAGCAAAAGACGTTTATCAACCGTTAAAAAGATTTTACGATTTAATAATAAACGTTGCGGAAAAAATTATGGCTAAACTTCCGCCGGAAGCGTTAGGAGAAATTAACAGAACGGGAATATTTTTGTCGGGCGGAATGTCTAAAATAGTAGGACTGCAAGAATATTTTGAACAAAAATTAGACGTAAAAACCGTAATAGA
>CAJMEI010000098.1 GCA_905212395.1 uncultured Christensenella sp.
TTTTATATTAAATTTATATATAATTATATAATACTTTAAGCGATAATGTCAACTATGGCGGACGACACTTTAATTTATTTACGCGTTTGCCTACGTATGGAGATTTATATGAGAATGCACGAAGTTTTATGGAATGAAATACTGGAAAAAATCGAACCCAAAGTTTCGATGATAGCGTTTGACACTTATATTAAATACATAACGCCCGAAAACTTAAACGGAACGACTATTTTTCTTTCCGCGCCGACCGAACTTATAGCGAAAGCTATCGACGAACAATTTAGGAACGTCCTTTTAGAAGCTTTTAAAGAATCTGGAACGCAAATTACAAATTACGTTTTATCGGCAAAAAATTCGGACAACAAACCTATTTCTACCGTAAACGTTATAGAAGAATTATCTTCCAGAATAGACCCGAATTATACTTTCGACAACTTCGTAGTAGGAAATTCTAACCGTATGCTTTGGGCGGCGGCGAAAGCCGTTGCGGAAAACCCCGGTAGCGCGTACAATCCCTTGTACATTTACGGCGGAACGGGACTTGGAAAAACGCACATAATGCACGCTATTGCAAACTACGTCAAAGATAAAAATCCGCAAGTAAATATTTTATACGCTACTTGCGAAAAGTTTACCAACGATTTAATTGCGGGAATTAAATCGGGACGAGCTTTTTCGGACGGCGGAGCGCAAGATTTTAGAAACAAGTACAGAAGCGTTGACGTTTTAATTATAGACGATATACAGTTTTTGGCAAAAAAACAATCTACGCAAGAAGAATTTTTCCACACGTTTAACGAGCTATTTTCGCAAAACAAACAAATAATTCTTTCTTCCGATGTACCGCCGAGCGAAATAGAAACGCTTGCGGAAAGACTGAGAACGCGTTTCGAAGGCGGACTTATGGCGCAAGTTACTCCGCCCGATATAGAAACAAAAATAGCAATACTCCAAAAGAAAGGAGAATCTAAAAAGGCGCTGATAAATTACGAAGTGGCAAACTTTATCGCCGAACACAGTTCTAACGATATAAGAAGTTTGGAAGGGCTACTAAATAAAGTAATTTTCGCTTCCCTTTTGCAAGAAAAGCCTATAACGCTGGAACTTGCCAAAAACGCGTTAAAGCAATCTAGCACGGTAGACAATAAAGAAGCGTTATCTACCGACGATATTATTCAAACGGTTTGCAAATTTTTCAACATTTCGAAAAGCGATTTGATAGGCAAAAAGAAAAATAAAGAATTCGTTGAACCGAGAATGATTTGCGCTTATCTTATGACGGAAATGCTTACCATTCCGCTAGTTGCGATAGGCAAAGCCTTAGGCGGAAGGGACCATACTACCGTAATTCATTCTAGAGATAAAATTGCTGAACTTTTAAACACGAGCGACAGAGTTGCAACCAACGTAAACGATATTAAAAATTTACTTTTAAAAAAATAATTATCTAATACGCAACCCTTAAACGCAGTCAACGGCTTTAAACTAACTTTTTTAACGATATTATAAATTTACTTTAAAAAAATAATTACTTAAAAACGCTATTTACCGATAGCGTTTAAAACATAAAGGAAATTCCGAAATTATGGAATATTTTAACCAAGGCGAATTCGACGCGATAGTCGTAGGCGCGGGACATGCGGGGTGCGAAGCAGGACTTGCCCTTGCTAGAACCGGACAAAAAACTTTAATAATAACCACCGATTTAAACAACGTTGCTTTTATGGCGTGTAATCCGTCCGTCGGCGGAACGGCAAAAGGACATTTAGTCCGCGAAATAGACGCGCTAGGCGGTGAAATGGGCGTAAACATAGGTAAAACTTGTTTACAAATAAAAATGTTAAACTCGGGTAAAGGGGCGGCGGTTCAGTCGTTAAGAGCGCAAGCAGACAAATACGCTTACCATACCCAAATGAAAAAAACGCTTGAAAATACGCCTAATTTAAAGTTACTTCAAAGCGAAGTTACTTCGGTTTTGGTAGAAAACGGAAAAGTTACGGGCGTTACCACTTCTTTCGGCGGATTGATTAAGGCAAGAGCCGTAGTTTTGTGTACGGGCGTTTATTTAAACGGAACTTGCATCACGGGAGAATTTACCGAAAACATAGGCCCTTGCGGATTTAAGTCGGCAACTAAATTGACGGAAAGTTTAAGGCAAATAGGTTTTGACGTTCGTAGGTTTAAAACGGGAACTCCCGCCAGAATAGACGCGAGAACCGTAGATTTTTCTAAACTCGAAATTCAAGAAGGCTCTACCGATATTTACCCGTTTTCTTTTATGGACGATACCGTTCCGCAAAATCAAACGCCTTGTTATCTTGCGTACACCAACCAAAAAACGCACGATATAATAAGAAAAAATTTATATCGTTCCCCCTTATATAACGGACTTATTACCGGCACGGGACCTAGATACTGTCCTTCCATAGAAACCAAAGTGGAACGCTTTGCCGATAAGGAAAGACATCAGTTGTTTTTAGAACCCGAAGGCGCTAACACCAACGAAATTTACGTTCAAGGTATGTCCACTTCTCTCCCGCACGAAGTGCAATTAGAAATGTACCGCTCTATCGTAGGGCTTGAAAATTGCGATATTATGAGATACGCCTACGCCATTGAATACGATTGCATAAATTCTTTGGATTTATACCCTACTCTTCAATTTAAAAAGGTTACCGGATTGTACTGCGCAGGACAAATAAACGGCACTAGCGGATACGAAGAAGCGGGCGTTCAGGGACTTATAGCCGGACTTAACGCAAGTTTATTCTTAAGAGATAAAGAACAAATTGTTTTAGATAGAAGTCAAGCTTACGCGGGAGTTTTAATTGACGATTTAGTTACGAAAGGCACTAACGAACCGTATAGAATTATGACTTCTAGGGCAGAATACAGGTTGTTTTTAAGGCAAGACAACGCCGATTTAAGACTAACGGAAATAGGAAGAAAAGCAGGACTCGTAACAGACGAAAGATGGGAAAAATTCTTAAAGAGAAAATCTGATATAGACGCGGTTTACGCCGAATGTAATATTTCTCACCCGTTAAACGAAATTAAAGATTTTTTAATAAAAGAAAATCAAGAGCTTTCTAACGGCGGATTAAAATATTCGGATATGATAAAAAGAAATATTACCCTTAAAGATATTAAAGAATATTTTAACGCATTCGCAGGATATTCTTACGACACGCTTGAAACCGTTGAAACGACAATAAAGTACGAAGGATATTTAAAAAAGGAAAAAGAAAACATTTTAAAAGCCAAAAAGCTAGAAGAAAAGTTACTCCCCGACGATATAGATTATAATTCTATTTACGGTTTAAGGTTAGAAGCAAGGCAAAAGTTAAGCCAAATTCGTCCCTTAAATTTAGGACAAGCGGGAAGAATTTCGGGCGTAAGTCCCGCTGACGTATCGGTATTAATGGTTTACTTAAAGCAAATACAAAAATAAGTTATTACAAACGGTACACGATATTAACTAATTAAAAAACTTAAAAGGTTGAAGAAATATTTCTCCGACCTTTTATCGTTACAAAAGGAAAAAATGACTAAACGGTTAAGCGAACAAGAAAATGAAAAACAAATTAAAGAACAAAAACTTGTTAGAAACGAATTTTTATATTACGGAGACAGTGACGGCAAGTTTGATATGCCTTTAATTAGAAAACAAAATATAGATATAGACAAAATACGTTTTTTAAGTTTTTCGGACGCAAAACTAAACGACAGCGAAAACAGCCATAAAACTATACATTTTTTCTTATGCGACTGGAAGTTTGACAGCGTATACGAAAACGCGGACGAAGAGCTTGAAAAATTAAAACAGTACTATTGTCTACTCTCCCCCGCTTTTAGCATTTTTACAAATATGCCCATTCCCCTACAAATAGAAAGCATTTTTAAAAATCGTTGGTGCGGAGCTTTTTGGCAAAGTAAAGGTTTAAAAGTTATTCCAACGGTATCTTGGGGCAACGCAAGGTCTTTTGATTTTTGCTTTGACGGAATAGAACAAGGTTCTATCGTTGCCGTTAGCACGTATTATAGGGAAAATTGTGAAGAAGAATTTATGCTAGGATATAACGAAATGTTAAAAAGAATAAAACCTAGCGTAGTTTTATGTTACGACGAACCTTTTGAATCTATGACGGGCAACGTAGTAGAATTTTTGCCAACGACTTACGAATGGACAAAAAACTTAGATTGGAAAGATTTAATGCAGTTTAAATGGGAAAAGCAAAACAGGAACGTTTCGGGATTAAATCCGAAAAGTTTTAAATTTTTCGACTACGACGACCCTTACGTTAAAGAAAACGCCGTAAAATGCTCTATTTGCGGAAAAGTAGCGTTTCAAGATCAGTACGGCAACGGAGAATGTAAAAATTGCGGGTGGAGATTTAGCAAAGGCGAAGAAGACTTTGAAAAAGATTTAGGAATAAGTTATCCTATGTTAGTATCGCCGACAACCGCAAGAAAACAATATAAAAAGGGCTTGCCTTTTAAGGCCACTTTTAAAGAATTTGTAAACGGATTATTTTTTTACAGTGAAATGCTTTTTACTTATAAAGGCGTGTCTTACGAAGTGTTTTTTAAGACAAACGAAATTATAGTATTATGTTCTAGCGATATGCAACAGGAATATAATTCCAGACAAGATTTTGAAGAGAACGCTAATATAAACGGCGTTTTACTAAAAGACCTTTGGGACGACGTAACTTTTGCAGGCTTTATGTTTTGCGGATAGTTTTAATTTTTAAAAAACAAATTCACTTTAAAGCAAAAATTTAACTTACTTTTTAACAATATTTTTTATTAAAGTTTTTA
>CAJMEI010000099.1 GCA_905212395.1 uncultured Christensenella sp.
TTATCTAAAATTTTTAATCTTAATCATTTTTTTACAATTTACGGAAAGTTATTTAAAATATAAGCGGACGATTTTTAAAATCGTCCGCATTAAATTTGTTTTTATGGCAAAAATTATTCTTCTTCGCCTTCGTCTTCTCCGACGGCGGTAATTGCGACGGTTACTATTTTATCTCCGTCCGTTTTCATAATTCTAACGCCTTTCGTGGTTCTTCCTATCTTGGAAATTTCACTTGCGCCCGTCCTTATAATTACGCCGTTTTCGGTTATTAACATTACGTCCTCTTCGGGTAAAACTTGTTTTAAGTTTACTAAATTTCCCGTTTGTTCGTTAAATTCTCCCGCTTTAATTCCTTTACCCGAACGTCCTTGCAAGCGATAATCTTCTATGTCGCTACGCTTGCCGTATCCGTATTCGCTTACGGTTAAAATATCGTAGCCTTCTTTTACGACTAACATATCGACTATTCTGTCGCCGTCCGACAAGTTCATAGCTTTTACGCCTTGACTGGTTCTACCCGTTTCTCTTATGTCGTTTTCGTTAAATCTTATTACTTTTCCGGAACTTGAAGCAATCATAATTTCTTGCTCTCCGTTGGTCATTTCAACTGCGATAACGTCGTCGTCTTTCCTTAAACTGATGGCAATTTTTCCATCCTTTCTTATGCTGTCGAATTCGGTGAGCGGGGTTTTCTTAATTAAACCTAATTTGGTAGCGATTAATATGTTGCCCGTAAAGCCTTCTTTCCAAGGAATCATAGCCGTAACTTTTTCGTTTTCGTCTAATTGTAAGAAGTTTACGATAGCCCTGCCCCTTGCGGTTTTTTGAGCTTCCGGAATGTTGTATCCGAAAGACGTAAATACTTTTCCTTTATTCGTAAAGAACAATACTTGGTCGTGCGTGGAACATACGAACATTTTTTCAACGAAATCTTCTTCTTTGGTCTTATGCGCCGTTACGCCCCTTCCGCCCCTGTGTTGAGCTTTATATTCCGAAACGGGTAAGCGTTTTACGTAACCTAAATGCGTCATAGAAATAACTACGTCTTCTCTATCGATTAAATCTGCGTCTACAACGCCCGAGAAGGAAGCAATTTCGGTTTTTCTTGGCGAAGGATATTTTTCCTTTAATTCCGTTAAATCTTTTTTAATTATATCGTAAATTCTCTCTTTTTTAGCTAGAATATCTTGTAAGTCGGCAATGAGTTTATCTAGTTCCGCCAACTCTTCTTGCAATTTTTCTACTTCCATAGAAGTTAAACGTTGCAATCTCATATTCAAAATAGCGTCGGCCTGTCTATCGGACAAGTTAAACTTTTCCATTAAATTAGACATCGCGTCTTGCCTTTCCTTAGAATGTTTGATTACTTCTATTACTTCGTCTATGCTGGCAAGAGCAATTACCAAACCTTTTACTATATGTTCCCTTTCTTGCGTTTTATTTAGGTCGAATTTCGTTCTTCTGGTGATAACGTCTTCTTGGTGTTTAATGTATTCGGCAATAATTTGCTTTAAACTTAATACCTTGGGTTCGCCGTCTACTAACGCTAAGAAATTTATTCCGTTTCCGACTTGTAAGTCCGTATGCTTGTATAAAGTGTTGAGTACGACCATAGGTTGAGCGTCCTTTTTAAGCTCTATAACTATTCTCATACCCTGTCTGTCGGATTCGTCGTTTATGTTGGATATTCCTTCTACTTTCTTTTCTTTTACTAAATCGACAATCTTTTTAATAAGCTCTTGCTTATTTACTTGATAAGGAAGTTCGGTTACGATAATTCTCGTTCTCGTGCCGTTGTTAAATTCTTCCGTATCGCACCTAGCCCTTAAAGTAACGTGTCCTTTACCCGTAGCGTAAGCTTGTTTTATTCCGTTTCTGTCGAGTAATCCGCCCGTAGGATAGTCGGGGGCGGGAATATACTGCATAAGCTCGTCAACCGTAATTTCGGGATTGTCTATTTGCGCCAAAATTCCGTTTACACATTCGGCTAAATTGTGGGGCGGAATAGCGGTTGCCATTCCTACGGCTATACCGTCAGAACCGTTTACCAAAAGGTTGGGATACCTTGACGGAAGAACGCAGGGTTGCATTCTCGTATCGTCGAAGTTAGGATAGAAGTCGACGGTGTTTTTATCGATTTCCCTTAACATCTCCATAGCCATTTTGCTCATTCTGGCTTCCGTGTACCTATACGCGGCAGCGCTGTCGCCGTCAACCGAACCAAAGTTACCGTGACCGTCAACCAAAGGAAGATTGATAGAGAAATCTTGCGCAAGTCTTACCAACGCGTCGTAAACCGAAATGTCGCCGTGCGGATGATATTTACCTAACACGTCTCCGACGATGGTAGCGCATTTTCTGTACGCCTTGTCGGGCGTTAAGCCTAGTTCGTTCATAGAATATAGTATTCTTCTATGAACGGGTTTTAAACCATCCCTTACGTCGGGAATAGCTCTCGATACGTTTACCGCCATTGCGTAAGCTATAAACGATTTTTTAAGCTCTTGATCTACTTCCGTATCCAAAAGTTTGGTTTTTGATAAAGTATTTTTAAACTCTGCCGTCAACGCTTCGCTTGCCGTAGTCTTTTTTAACATTTTTTTCTCCGTTTAATTTATTTTAAATTAGCTCAGTAGTGGAAAAGAGTGAAATTCGAATATTAAAATTTTCTTGCAATTTTTTAACTTATACCTTACGCCCGTTTTTTGTGGAACGTAAGGAAATTTTAAATAAACTTGCCTGCAATTTTTTATTTTAAATTTACGCCCGTTTTCCTTTACGTTTTGTATAACTTTTGCGTTAAATTTAACTATACGTCTAACTCGGTTACGAGTTTTGCGTTTTGCTCTATAAACTTTCTACGAAGTTCAGGCTCGTCCCCCATAAGCATACTAAACGTGTTGTCCGCTTGAACGGCGTCTGCTACGCTGACTTTAAGTAAAGTTCTGCGGGCAGGGTCCATAGTCGTTTCCCAAAGTTGTTCGGGGTTCATTTCGCCCAAACCTTTATATCTTTGAATATCGACTTTTCCGTTTTGAGCTATAAAATCTTCTAATTCCTTATCCGAATACAAATAGGTTTCTTGCTTGCCCTTAGACGCTTTGTAAAGCGGTGGTTGAGCGATATATACGTGGCCTTGTTCTACTAACGGACGCATATATCTGAAAAAGAAAGTTAAAAGCAAAATTCTTATGTGGCTTCCGTCTACGTCCGCGTCGGTCATAATAATAATTCTGTCGTATCTTATTTTGGAAATATCGAATTCTTCTAACATTCCGCCACCAAAAGCGGTTATCATACTTTTAATTTCTTCGTTTTCCAAAACCCTGTTTTGTCTTGTCTTTTCTACGTTTAAAATTTTACCCCTTAGCGGTAAAATAGCTTGGAAACGTCTATCTCTTCCTTGTTTTGCGCTACCGCCTGCGGAATCCCCTTCGACTAGGAATATTTCGCATAGCTCTGCGTTTTTCTCCGAACAGTCCGCTAGTTTCCCAGGTAGCGACACGCTTTCAAACGCGCCTTTTCTAGTTGCTTCTCTCGCCTTTCTTGCGGCTTCCCTTGCGTTTCTTGCCGTTAAACATTTTCCGATAAGCTCTTTCGCGCTTTGCGGGTTACAATCCAAAAAGTCGGCAAATCCTTCCGTCATCGCCTTGGTTACGATAGCTCTCATCTCGCTGTTTCCGAGTTTGGTTTTGGTTTGACCTTCGAACTGCGGTTCGGGTAGTTTTACGCTGATTACAGCCGTAATGCCTTCTCTGACGTCTTCGCCTTGCAATTTATCGTCTTCTTTTATAAGGTTAAGCCTTTTTGCCGTATCGTTTATAATCTTCGTTAAAGCGTTTTTAAAGCCGTCTACGTGCGTTCCGCCTTCTTCTGTGTTAATGTTGTTGGCAAACGCAAAAACTTGCTCGTTATAGCCGTCGTTATACTGAATTGCGATTTCTACTATGTCTTTATCGTAAACTTTTTCAAAATAGAATACTTGCGGGAATACCGTAACTTTGCTGGAATTTAAATCTTCTACGAAATGCTTAATTCCGCCTTCGTAACAAAATTCGTCCCTTCTTTCCTTTCCTTCTCTTTTATCTTCTATGTTTATTTTAAGCCCCTTATTTAGATACGCAAGCTCCCTTAAACGAACTTTTAAAGTGTCGTACTTAAACTCGGTCGTTTCAAAAATTTCCGCGTCGGGCATAAAAGTAACTTTCGTTCCCGTTTTGTCGGACGCGCCTATATCTTGCAACTCTCTTTGCGGAATTCCCCTATTGTATATTTGTTTAAAGTGTCTTCCCTTTTGGAAAACTTCTACTTCTAGCCATTCCGATAAAGCGTTTACTACAGATAAGCCTACCCCGTGGAGTCCGCCCGATATTTGGTATCCCCCACCGCCGAACTTTCCGCCTGCGTGTAATTTCGTAAGAACTACTTGTACAGCCGATACTTTTTCCGTGTGGTGAATATCCGTAGGTATGCCCCTTCCGTTATCGACAACCGTACAAGAACCGTCGTTATTTATTATTACGTCTATTTCGGTACAATAACCCGCAAGAGCTTCGTCTATCGAATTATCTACTATTTCGTGAACCAAATGATGCAATCCCCTTTCGTCAGTAGAACCGATGTACATTCCCGGTCTTTTACGAACGGGGTCAAGCCCTTCTAAAACCTGAATCTGACTTTCACCGTACTGTTGTTCGACTTTGTTTAAGTTAGACATATTTTACTCCTTGTTTTTAGCTTTTATTTTTTAACTGAAAACTTTATTTTCTTATATATAACAATA
>CAJMEI010000100.1 GCA_905212395.1 uncultured Christensenella sp.
AATGTTTACAATAATAAAGTTGTAAAACGTAAAGGAGGAATGACAAATGAAAAAAAGAATTTTAAGCATACTAACCTGTTTATTAGCGTTTGTATTTAGTTTAACCGCTTTTACCGCGTGCGGTAAGAAAAACAAAAACATAGTAGTAGTCGTAAGAGAAGACGGAAGCGGAACTAAAAGCGCGTTTATGGAAATTTTAGGATTAAAAGGAAAATCCGACGTTGACGGCGCGATAGTCGGATACGGCACGGCGGGAATGCTTACCGCAGTAAAAAATAATTCTAACGCAATCGGATACGACAGTTTAGGATACGTTACGAGCGACGTTAAAATTTTAACGGTTAACGGAGTTGCTCCTTCTAGCGAAACGATTAAAAACGGAACGTACAAAATTTCAAGACCGCTATCGGTTATTTATCAACCAAGCACTATTGAAAATACCACTAATTCAAAATATCTTGAATTTTTAAAAAGTTCCGAAGCGCAAGATATAATTTCGGCAAACGGATATATTACTAACGTAGATAGTTCAAAAGCTTACGTCCCCGCAACCGATTTAAGCGGAACAATTAACATAAGCGGAAGCACTTCGCTTCAACCTTTAATGGAAAAACTTGCAAGCAAGTTTGAAACTTTACAACCCAACGTTAAAGTGTACGTTTTAGGCGGCGGTTCGGGAACGGGATACAACGACGCAAACAAATCTGTAAGCGATTTCGGAATGATAAGCGAAACGTTTAATCAAACGAAAGCCGATAAATGCGTATACTACACGGTTGCGTTAGACGGAATTGCCGTAATTGTGAACAAGAAAAACGACATTAGCGACATAACGCTAGAAAATTTAAAAGGAATTTTTGATAAAGATAATCAAATAAAAACTTGGAACAAAATTTAAGTTATGATTAAAGCTTATAAATTTATTCAAACAAGAGAAAAATTAATAAAAATTCTCTTTATACTATGCGCAACGTTTTCGATAATAGCGCTAGTTACTATAACCGTATTTTTGGCTATAAACGGAATTCCGTTTATAGCTAAAACCGGAATTAAAGACTTTTTATTTTCCACAAAATGGGGTCCGCTTAACGCGACGCCGACTTACGGAATATTATCTATGATAGTATGCTCGCTATACGTTACGGCGTTATCCGTTTTATTCGGCGTAGGAATAGGACTTTTCACGGCGATAGCATTATACAAATTCGTACCGAAAAAATTTGTCGGAATAATATCTTACACGATAAATCTTTTGGCGGGAATTCCCAGCGTAATATACGGATTGTTCGGCGCGGAAATTATTGTACCGTTTTTGCAAGATTACGTTTCCACTACCGGCGTAGGCTACGGAATATTTGCAACGAGCATAGTTCTTGCAATTATGATTTTACCCACTATCGTAAGCGTAAGCTTAGACAGTTTGCGTAGCGTTCCCAAACAATATTACGAAAACGCTTTGGCGCTTGGCGCAACGAAAGAACAATCGGTATTTAAAGTAGTAGTTCCGTCGGCTAAAAGCGGAATTTTAGCGGGAGTCGTTTTAGCAATAGGTAGAGCGATAGGTGAAACGATGGCAGTTATTATGGTTATAGGAAACAGTCCGTCTATGCCGAAAAGTCTTTTTCAATCCACTAGAACGATGACGGCAAATATAGCCTTAGGCGCAATGGAAATGAGCGGGGACGCTTTAAAGGCGCTGATAGCGACGGGCGTTATATTATTCGTTTTCGTACTTTTGTTAAATTTAAGCTTTTCTTTACTTAAAGAAAAAAGGGAAATAAAATGAAAAAACACAACGCAGGAAAAAAAATTTGTTTTTCATTAAAAATTTTTAGCATAATTTCAACGTTTTTTTCCGTAATTGCTCTTTCCGCGATAATTTTTTACGTTTTAAAAAACGGAATAGGAAATTTATCGCTATCGCTCATTTTTGGCGAAAGCGGAAATAAGCCGACAATACTGCCCGCAATTTTAGGCACTTTGCATTTAATTTTAATTTCGGTCGTAATAGCAGTGCCTATAGGCGTAGGAAGCGCGGTATTTTTGGTAGAATACGCTAAAAATAAAGGTAAGTTCGTTAAAATAATTAGCGTTGCCACCGAAACTTTGGCGGGAATACCTAGTATCGTTTACGGATTGTTCGGTTACCTTATTTTCGTAGTAACGTTTAAAATGGGATATACGATTTTAGGCGGTGGATTTACCCTTTCTATAATGATATTACCCCTAATAGTTCGTTCTACGCAAGAAAGTTTACTTTCCGTTCCGAACGGTTTAAGAGAAGGAGCGTTGGCGCTTGGAACAAGCAAGGTTAGAACGATTTTTAAAGTAGTCCTACCGTCTTGCGCAAGCGGAATAGTTACTTCTATAATTTTGGCGATAGGAAGAGTCGTTTCCGAAAGCGCGGTTTTAATTTTGACGATAGGAATGGTAACGAACAAAATACCCCAAAACGTTTTAATGCCTGGAACGAGTCTTGCTTTGGACATATACTATTTTGCAAACTACGGACTTATGAAAGAAGCGACCGCTACGAGCGTAGTTTTAATGATTTTGGTTATTTTAATCAACTTATCGGCGAACCTAATAGGAAAAGCAATAAAAAAAAGAACGGGAGAATTTTAAAATGGATAAATTTTTTAACAGCACTAAAATAAGCGTAAAAGATTGTAATTTGTATTACGGAGATTTCCACGCTTTAAAAGACGTTAACATAGAAATTCCCGAAAAAAGCGTTACGGCTTTTATAGGTCCGTCGGGTTGCGGAAAATCGACTTTTTTAAAGACCTTTAACAGAATGAACGATTTAGTCGAAAACTGTAAAATTACGGGCGAATTTAAAATAGGCGATACGGATATATACGCAAAATCTACCGACGTTACCCTGCTTAGAAAAAACGTGGGAATGGTATTTCAAAAGCCTAACCCGTTTCCTATGAGTGTTTACGATAATATTGCGTTCGCGCCGAGAACTTTCGGAATAAAAAAGAAAAGCGAACTTGACGAAATAGTTGAAACTTCTTTGAAAAAAGCGGGACTTTGGGAAGAAATAAAGTTAAGGCTTAAAAAAAGCGCGCTCGGGCTGAGCGGTGGACAACAGCAACGTCTTTGCATTGCAAGAGCTTTGGCGGGAAGTCCCGAAATTCTGTTAATGGACGAACCGACTTCCGCCCTAGACCCTATTTCGACGGGAAAAATAGAAGAATTGATAGACGAACTTAAAAAAGCCGTTTCTATTATTATAGTTACGCATAATATGCAACAAGCAACCAGAATTGCGGATAAAACGGCGTTCTTTTTATTAGGCGAACTAATAGAATACGACGATACGGAAAAATTATTCTCTTCACCGAAAAATCCGAAAACGGAAAACTATATTACGGGAAGATTTGGTTAAAAAACTTGAAAATTTAAGGAGAATAAGATAAAATGAGTATAAGAAATAAATACGAAGCCGAATTAAACGTTTTTTATAGCAAAATAATAGAAATGTGCAGGAAAAGCGAGCTTGCAATAGAAAAATCCATAACCGCTTTAAAAACAAGAAATTTCGATTTGGCAAAACAAGTTATTTCGGAAGATAAAGACATAGATAATCTTGAAAAAGACATAGAACAAGATTGCCTTAAAATTTTATTGATGGAACACCCCGTTGCAAGCGATTTTAGGGATATTTCCGCAGGACTTAAAATGATTACGGATTTAGAAAGGATTGCCGACCAAGCTTCCGACATATCCGAAATTACATTGCAATTCGGTAAAGAAAAATTTATTAAAGAACCCGAACATATTGCCCTTATGGGAAAAATCGTAATAGGAATGGTTAAAGACGGCGTTCATAGTTATATAAACAAAGACGTAGAAACGGCAAAACAATTAGACAAAACCGACGATAAAGTAGACGAACTTTTCGAAACGGTTAAAAAAGATTTAATAGAACTTATCAAACAAAATGCCGATAATGCCGACCAAGCTATTTTATTTATGATGATTGCCAAATACCTAGAACGTATCGGCGACCACGCCGTAAATATAGGCGAATGGGCGGAATATTCCGTTACGGGAAATAGATTCGGTTAAGGAGAAATTATGACGACTAAACCTTTAATTTACGCAGTTGACGACGAAAAATCTATTCAAGAAGTATATTCTTACGCTTTAGATAGCGCAGGATTTTTAGTGGAATGTTTTTCTAATTCGACAGAATTATTTTCCGCCCTTGAAAAAAAGACGCCCGATTTAATTTTATTAGACGTTATGCTTGACGGCGAAGACGGTTTTTCGATTTTGGAAAAGTTAAGAAAAAACGTTTCCACAAAAAATTTACCCTGCATTATGGTTTCGGCTAAAACTCAGGAAATAGATAAAGTAAAAGGTTTAAATTTAGGCGCGGACGACTATATTTCTAAACCGTTTGGTATAATGGAATTAATCGCTCGAATTAACGCAAAATTAAGAACGGTAATAAAAAGCTGTTTTACTTATAAAAACATAGTCATAAACGACGAAATTAGAAAAGTAACGTTAAACAATCAAATAGTTACTTTAACGTTAAAACAATACGAATTATTAAAACTTTTGGTTTTAAATTCTGAAAAAGTCTTAAAAAGAGACGAATTACTAGACGCGGTTTGGGGCGAAAATTACGGAGAAACGAGAACTTTGGATATTCATATTGCCGATTTAAGAAAAATTCTTTGTTCTTCCGGCGCCGAAATTCAAACCGTTAGAGGAATTGGGTACATGTTAATATGAAAAA
>CAJMEI010000101.1 GCA_905212395.1 uncultured Christensenella sp.
TTATTTAGCAAGTTTTTATCTTCTTAAAATTTAATTTTTTTAATGAATTCAACTAGATTTTTGCCGTAATAGTTTGCGCCCAAGGCGTTAGGATGCAATCCGTCGAAAAAATACTGAGCCACGTTTGGAACAAGCGTAAATCCGTTTACTACCGCAACGTTAGAATATGCCGAACATATCCTTTCGATTTCCTTTCCCGCCCATTTTAATTTTTCTAAATCGCTACCGTCGTCGCACCTAAAAATCGGCGTAATTACGAGAGTTTTTATATCTTTATAAATTGCGTTCAACTGTTTAAAATACGCGCTGACTTGTCCTAAAAAATCGTCTGCTTTATAGTGATTCGTACCGAATGAAACTATAATTTTATCGGGCGTATATCCGTCCATTTTAGTTAAAATTTTACTATCAAAAATATATCCGCCTATGCCTTGATTTAATATATCGTAATTTAAAGCCCTATTTGCTACGTTTACGTAAGTTTCGCCCGTTAAAAACGTACCGTACCCTTGCGTAATGGAGTCCCCGAGCCATAAAACCTTATGCGATTTTTTTATTTTTCTAAGCGGTTGCTCGGTTACGAAATTTTTAATTTGCAAGTTTAAATCTATAGGGAAATATACCGTTACTTTTTTGTCGCCTTCGGGCAAGCTAAAAGATAGCGTACCTTTATTTCCTAGACCGTCCGCCTTAACTACTTGATATGGAAATGAATTTACGTATACGTCTACCGAATCGTAAGAACCGACTTCCACGATTTTATAATCAAAAGAAATAAAAGTAGATTTAGTTTTAAACTCTAACGTTACGGAAGAAGAAAATTTACTTCTCGGATACCAAAAAGAAGCGTCTCTATTTAGTAAATAATCCATTTGTTTATCGTCGTAATGATAAAACCCTAAATAACCTTTTTCGATTTTGGTTTGATACACACCGTAAACGTATTTTTGTAAACTTTTATTCGATATTTTCATAATTTCTCCTTAAATAAGTAAAAACGAATACTTTAACGTTGATTTTAACATAAAGTAATTAAAGGCGTTTTATCTTAAAACTCAATTTAGAATCGCCGATTTTTTAGGTAAGATAAAATTTAACGCTTTATGCAAAACGGTAATAAAAAAATGTTTACCTTTAAGTATTTCTCCGTCCAAACAAACGGAAATCTCTTTTTTAGCGTTAATTTCTACGACTTTTGCCCTTTTATAAACTCTTTTTTTAGCTATGCTTTTAAGTTTTAAATGTGTTCCCTTTACGTAATGTTTTATGCAAAATAAAAATCTTATAAGCGACATAGCACGGAAAAGAACTACGTCCATAATGCCGTCGTCCATTTCCGATAAAGGCGAACACATATATTTGCTACCCGCGAACTTTCCGTTTGCAACCGAACATAAAAGCGTGCGTTTTTTAGTTATAACTTCTCCGTCGGCTTTAATTTCGAGCTTATTAAATCTTCCGCAAAATATTCCCTTCAATAAACCTTTAAAGTAAGCGTGTTTTCCGCCTCTTTCTTTTACTCGGTTAGCTTCCGCCCCGACTACAGCTTCTAAACCTATATTGCACATATTTACGCAATAGCTGTCGTTTACTTTTATAAGGTCTATTTTTAACTTTTCGCCGTTTATTAAATCTGACAAAGATAAAAAATTACTGTTAGGATAATATTTTACGAAATCGTTACCGCTACCGTAAGGCATAACGGCAAAGTATTTGTTTTCTTGTCCGATAAGCCCGCTTACGACTTCGTTAATAGTTCCGTCCCCGCCACAAGCGACGAAACATATTTCTTCTTTTGAATTTTCGCAATAATCTTTAACGAATAAAGTTGCTTCTTTCGGCGCGCGAGTAACGTGCTTTTCGTACTCGATAGGCTCTTTCAGCGTAGCAAGCTCTTTTTCTAAGCTTTTTTCCGCTAAGTTGTTCCCCGCCGATAAATTTATAATAAAAACGTATTTCATTAATTTAAATATTTACTCGCCGATTAAAATAGTTATGCTTTCAGGTGGCAAAACGAAATTGCCGTTTAGCGTTTCTTTCATTCCCGTAACGGCGTCTTTAAAGTTTCCGCTTAAAGAATTTTGATGCGCGGTTTTTAGTTCTTGCGAAATATTAAGCCCTACAAGCGCGCGTTTACCGTTATAAGCTCTTTCAAAAACCAAAAACTCGTTTGCTTCCACAATGTTTTTGTACCCGCCGAAAGAAAATACGGGATTAGATTTTCTTATTTGAATAAATCTCTTTATATCTTCCGTTAAAGAATTTTGTTGCGGATACTCTACAAACGGTCTTAAAGCGTTATCTCCGTCCTTTTTGTCACCTTCCATACCCCATTCGCTTCCGTAATAAAGCGTTGGAATACCGGGCATGGTAAACAACGTACCGTACCCTAATTTAATTAAATTTTTATTAGATAAAATGGTAGCAAACCTAGACACGTCGTGATTATCCGTAAAAGTTACCAAATGTTTATTTCGATAAATGCACCAGTTATCGTAGCCGAATTGTCTATTTAAAGAATACGATAATTCAAATAAATTTTTAGTGTTAAAAGACGAATATAAACTCTTGTAATTTTCGTAATTCGTGCAACTATGGAGCATATTGTCGTTTACAAACTGATTATAATCCCCAAACAATACTTCGCCTATTAAAACGAAATCCTTTTTTTGTTTTGCGAAATTTCTTAAACTTTTCATAAAGTTTCTGTCAAGACAGTACGCTACGTCTAATCTTAACCCGTCGATTTTAAATTCGTTTATCCAAAATTCAATAGCTTTAAACAAATAATCGGTAACGGCGGGATTGTGAAGATTTAATTTTACAAGTTCGTAATGTTTTTCCCAAGCGTCGTACCACAAACCGTCGTTATAATGGGTGTTACCGCCGAAATTTATATAAAACCAATCTTTATAGGCGGAATTTTCCCTATTCTTCAAAACGTCTTGAAACTGATAAAATCCCCTGCCGACGTGATTAAAAACTCCGTCTAATATAACTTTTATTCCGTTTTTATGTAGTTCATCGCAAACGGATTTAAAATCTTCGTTAGTTCCCAAACGACAATCTATTTTAAAATAATCTCTCGTGTCGTAACCGTGTCTGTCGGATTCGAAAAGGGGTGAAAAATACACTCCGCCTACCCCTAATTTTTTAAGATGGGGTATGTAGTTTTTTATAGTTAATATTCTGCCGACGGTTATTCCGTCGTTTTCCACGGGCGCTCCGCAAGCTCCCAAAGGATATATATGATATAGTATTTCGCTGTCAGTCCACATATTTTTCTCCATAACTAAATAAATTGTAACATAATTTTTAAACTTAAAATCTCTTCTTTCGAAATCTTAAAAAAACTACTAAATTATTTGCAAAATATAAAATTTAAGATAAACGCTCTCTTCTTCCGAAATCAAAGAAGGGTGGTCGGGAGATTGCGTTTTAATTTCCATTACCTTTACTTTTCTTCCGCTTTCCCTTGCGCTTTCTTTTAGCATTTTTTCAAACAAACTAAACGTCATATAATGAGAACAAGAACAACTTACCAAATATCCCCCGCTTTCAACGAGTTTCATTCCCAAAATATTTATATCTTTATATCCTTTATACGCGTCTTTAACCGCGTCTGCGTTTTTGCAAAAAGCAGGCGGGTCTAAAATTACCAAACCGAATTTTTTATTTTGCTTTTTGTATTCTCTCAGCTTTTCGAAAACGTCCGCTTGTTCTGTGGAAATAACGTTTTCCAAACCGTTTAATTTTGCGTTATATTCTACGTCTTGTAAGGCTTTAATCGATATATCGAGCGACTTTACGCTTTTCGCCCCCGCTAAAGCGCAGTTTAACGAAAATCCGCCGACGTTGCAAAAACAATCTAAAACGTCCTTATTTTTAGCGTATTTTCTACATGCGAATCGGTTTTCCTTTTGGTCTAAAAAATATCCCGTTTTTTGACCGTTTTCCATATCCACAACGCTTTTTATTCCGTTTTCTTCAATCTCTACTTTTGCGTTGTCTTTTCCGTAAATTACGCCTTTAAATTGTTTTAATCCTTCTTTTTCCCTTACGGCAACGTCGCTACGCTCGTAAATCGTGTCGGGTGAAAAAAGTTCTACCAAGCACTCTATTATAAGCGATTTATTCAATTCCATTCCGAGCGATAATATTTGAACGCACAAGCTGTTAGCGTATTTATCGACAATTAGACCGGGTAAATCGTCGGACTCGGAAAATACCATTCTGTAACAGTTGTCGTAGCCCAATTCTTTTCTATATTCGTTTGCTTGACTTATTTTTTTCTTGAAAAATTCTTTATCGGGAATATCGTCGTTTCTTATGAATATTCTAACTAAAATTTTGGATAAAAAATTAATATAGCCCTTTCCGATAAATCTTCCGCTGTAATCGTAAACGGTGGCTAAATCTCCGTTTTTACCCTTGCCTTCCGTTTTTAAAACTTCGTTGGCGTAAACCCAAGGGTGTCCGTTTACTATTCTTTTTTCTTCGTTTCTTTAAAAATACGCTGTAAGGCATCTTTTCCTTTTTATAACCGCAAGGCTATATTTTTTTAATAGTTTCTTGATTTTTTATTATTTTTTTAATTTTTTCGCTTACGACGTAGGCTAAAAATATTTTTAACATATCGGGTAAAATAAACGGAAATACGCATAAGCTTAACGCTTTTATAAAGCTGATAGAGCTTTTTTGAGAGTAAACTTTTACAAAAAATACCGTTCCG
>CAJMEI010000102.1 GCA_905212395.1 uncultured Christensenella sp.
TCAAGAGTTTGCCGTAAGTATTACGTTAAATTTTTAAACTCTTCAAATAAGACTAAAAAACATTTACAATTTTAATTGCCGTTAACCAATTTCAAACAGTTTAACGCTCCGGCAAGAGAAAGAACTATTAACGAAATTATTATGACGTTTACTACGGGAAGAAAAACCGATATTAAAACCGAAGCAACCGCAAGAAAAACTGTAACGTATATAATTTTTACGATTTTATTTATAACGCAGTTAAATCTGCTTATTCCTATCGCGTTAGGTATTTCCCTTAAATCTTTTGTTATTTCGAATATTACTTCATCGCCGGATTTAACTACGGTTTTGCCGTCTTGCTCGGTTACGAATAAAGCGTTTTCCAAAAGTTCGTTTAATTTGTCTTCAGAAATTTCGTTATAAAAAGTTTTTAATTTTAACTTTTTACAAACGCTTTCTATAGTAGAGCTGTTGTTTAAAGAAACGCAAATTTGTTTTTCTACTTTTAAATCTTTTAACTCTCTTAAAATTCCGTAAGCGTTGTTTTTTAGTTGTCCGTTTTCAGCCAAAACGTTTTCGTCGTAAACGATTGTTTTGTATTTTTTAAGGTCTATTAATTTTTCGATTTTTATTTGTTTTTTAAGTAATGCATACAAGTAAGTTTGCGTTGAAAGTTCATTAAAGAAATTGCAGAGCGGACAACAAATAACCGCCATACCCGACAATCTATAAAAAGAAAAGAAAAAGCTCTGCAAAGAAAACTTATCCGTTACCATAGGTAAAATTATACTTGCTATAATAGTCAAAATAAAAATACAAGCGGATACGATATAAACCTTTTTATTTTCCGTTACGGTTTTAGTCTTTTCCATCAACTCGTTTTCTATATTAGCGCAAGAATTTAATTGACTATCCGAATAATTTTCAAGCGATTTTACCAAAATACCTTTTCCTTTAATTTTTGCTCCGAAAGGAATTATCTCGCCTTTTTTAACGATTTTGTTCTGTCCGTCAACCGAAATTATCGCATGATTATCTATTAATTCACCTTTAAACAACACGCGTTTCGATAAATAAACTTCATCGCCCGTTTTTACCGTTCTAAAATCTACCGTACTACCGTTTACGTTTAATCTATCGCAAGATATATACGGAAAATTATTGCGTTTTATTAATTTTACCAACTCCGTATTACCTATTTTTATTAAAGAAAAAACGCTTGCGGTTAAAAATGCCGTATTAAAATTAGCCCCGAAAGCAAGCAGTATAAGAGTCAGCGAAACGGCAACGTTATCGGTAAATTTCTTTTTACTTGCGTCGCAGAAAGCGTCGTAAATAATTTCGTAGGCTACGAGCGCTATACAAATACACGCAGGAACGACTTTATTAAGTCCGAAGATTAAATACACTACGAACGCAACGGCAATTTCGGCAAGTCTTATATAACTGTCGGATACAAAAGCTCTTTTTCCCCTTTTCTCTTTTTCTTTGGCTTGTTTTACCGTTTGAACGTTTTGATAATCGTTTTGCGGTTGACTATCTTGCAACGTATCTTCTTCCGAACTCTCTTCCGCTTGAACGGTTATGGTTTTATCGCCTAAAAATCCTATTTCGCCGCCCGCGTCTTGTACGATTTCGCAAACGTTTACAAAAACTCCGTATTCGTCGGTAGAGTCGTCCAAAATATATTTTATTCTTTCTTGCCCGTCGTCGCAGAATATTTCCACGCCTTTAACTTCTTCTAAAAGCTCTATTTTTTCTTTAACGGTCTGTTTTTGTTCGTCTTTTAATTCTATAGAATATTCGTAATCTTTCATTTTACTCCTTAAAAAGCCCAATCGCCGTCTTTAAATATAACCATTTTACTTCCGTCTTTTTTAGTTGCGATAATTTCCAAATCGGAAGTGCCGACCATAAAGTCAACGTGGTTTACGCTGTCGTTTAAACCGACTTTTTTTAGTTCTTCTTTACTCATTTTTGTTCCGCCTTGATACGCCGAAGAAAAACTTTTTCCTAGCGCGAAATGGCAAGAAGCGTTTTCATCGAATAGCGTTTCGTAAAAAAGAGTTCCCGTTTGCCTTATGGGAGAATTGTATCCGACTAAGGCAATTTCGCCCAATCTTTTCATTCCTTCGTCCGCGTTTAAAATTTCACGCAACGTGTCTTCGCCTTTTTCAGCGCCGAAGTCAACGACTTTACCTTTATCGAAAACGAAATAAAATTTATCTATTATAACTCCGTTTCTTACAAGCGGCAAGGAAGCAACTAATTTCCCTTGCGCGGTATTTTTATCGGGAGAAGAAAAAACTTCTTGCGTGGGCATATTCGCAATAAAATCAACTCCGTCCAAAGACCCCGCGTCGCTAGCTCCGCTAAAAATATATTTATCGGGCATAGATATTTCAAAATCCGTGCCGAGAGAATTTTTATAATGGAATTTAACTATTTCAGCTTCGTTTAAAATGTTACTTCTTCTTTTTAAATTTTCAACGTGATTTTTCCATTTTTGTTCTACGTCTTCGCAGTCCAACCACATCGCTTGAGAAATTTTACTGCCTAAAAGCGTCATAGGGTCTTTTTCTCCCTTAAACGCCGTTTCCGCCCAGTGTTTTTCGGGATAGGCTACTAAACACCACCTGGTTTCGTTATTGTCCAAAGCTTTTCTGTACTCGGGACAAGCTTTTACTATTGCTTTTTGCCTTTCCGCAATTCTCTTGGCGTCTACCCCTTCGAAAACGCAAGGGTCGTCCGATATTATTCCCAAATAGCACGCTTTAGAATCTACTATATACTTTTTTTGCGCTTTTACGTATTCGGGCACTTGCTTTATCACGTCTTCGGAATCAAACAAAAAATTGCTTCGTAAAATTTCGTCGTCGTCATAAAAAACGGTTACTTTTCCGCTACAAAGTTCGTATGCTTTTTTAGTAATTACTCTAACGAATTCGTATGCGTTTACGGGCGAAGAAATTACCACTTCTTGTCCCCTTTGAACGTTTAATCCGTAACGGATTATAATTTCTGCGTATTTATCTAAATTTAAACCATATTTTACCATACCGATATTTTATTCTTTTTCGCCCTTTATGTCAAGAACAACGTAAAAACTTTTCTGCTTTTATTGACGTATAGAGTAATTTTTTCAACAAAAAAACTAAAAATACTTTAAAATAATTGAAAAAAAAATTCATAAGTGTTATTATATTTCTATATTTATTATTTTTCTGTAATTTCATCCAAAATTACCCCCTTTAAATTGCTCTTATTATACACATTTTTTACATTTTGTCAAAAAAATAAGTTATTACACTTGTAATAACCTATTTAAGTACTTTTGCACTATCTTTTTCAAGTCCTGTTTGTAATTCCTCTGCTGTTACTCTGTTTTCTCTTGGGAAAAATTCTACATAATGTTCTGCTAGTTGCTCTTTTGTAAACGAATAATCTTTAGAATTAATAAATCCTTCAATTTCTTTTCCGTAAAGTTTTTCTATAAAATAAGGCATTTTTTCCTCTAAATCTGCATCAATATAGGCTATAGCATAATTTTCTATATCAAATTGTACTCCTATCATTACTATTTTTGCATCTTCAAAATAAGGCACTAGTATTTCTGCTTCATCGTAATGAATATGATAATGCTCGTCCTGCGTACAGTTTGTTGCTGTTACTATTGGGATTTCTGTAAATACATCATAAAATGTATATTTGTTTCCTTCTCTATTATACAATGTTTCAACAACTTTTTCTTTACCATTAGGCATTCTAAATATTAAACCAAATCTATCTTCATCAGATATCATAACTTCTTCATTTATTATTCCTAATGTTTCTATATCCTCTTCTATTGTTGGAGTTGGTTCTGGTGTTGGATCTGGTGTTGATGTTGGTGAAGGTGTATCCGTTGGTAATATATTTGGCGTTACCTCAACAAATAAGTAATCAATTATATTTGACTCCCCACATCCAGTTAATGCTGTACTTGCTATTATTATTGCTGATAATCCTGCTGCTATTTTGTTTTTATATTTATTATTTCTTTGTAATTTCATTAAAATTACCCCCTTTTGATAGTCATTATTATACACATTTTACACTTTTTGTCAAAAAAATAAGTTATTACACTTGTAATAACTTATTTAAGTACTTTTGCACTATCTTTTTCAAGTCCTGTTTGTAATTCTTCTGCTGTTACTCTGTTTTCTTTTGGAATAGTCATAATATACATTTCTGCTAACTCTCTTTTGCTAAAAGAATATTTATTTGGATCTATTACATCATTAATAGTTACACCATAATACTTTGATATAATTTCTTCATATGCATCTACTTCTTCAGGCCCAAATTCTGATAAAGCATAATTATCTATATAAAGTTGTGTTTCAAGCATTACTATTTCTGCATTTTCAAAATATGGTGCTAATATTTTTGCCTCATCATAATGAATTTTGTAATACTCTCCTTGAGTACAATTTGTTACTGTTACTATTGGAGTTTCTGTAAATACATCATAAAAAGTAATATTGTTCCCTTCTGATTCATATACTACTTCTACTATCTTTGCAATGTCATTAGGCATTTTAAATATTATTCCACATCTACCAGCATCAGATATCATAACATCTTCATTTATTATTCCTAGCTCTTCAATATATCCATCTATTTCTGGTGTAGGTACTGGTGTTGGCTTTGGCGTTGAAGTTGGCATAGGTGTTGGTTCTGTTGCTGCAGTTGGTTCAACAGTT
>CAJMEI010000103.1 GCA_905212395.1 uncultured Christensenella sp.
AGACCTATCGTAAAAAAAAAGTTTTTCGCTTAAATCTTTATGAACGGTAGATTTACTTACCCCGAACGCTTTTGCCGTTTCTCTTACGGTAGAACAATTAAGTATAATAAACTTTGCCTCGTTAATAATTCTTGCGTAAGTATCGTTTCGCATTAGAAAACCTCTTTTACTACACGATATGACAAAAATTATTAAAATATTACTACGTATAAACTCTATTTTTTTAATTATTTTGGCAAAAAACGCTAATTTAACGTAAACGTTTTAATGATAATTAGTCCGATAATTTTATAACGAAAAAATATTTTACAATTCTTCTACGACTAATTTGTCTAATATTTCGTTGTATTTGTCGAGATACACAAGTCCCGTTCCCGGAGTTGTAACGCTTGCCGTACCGCCGGCAACCGCGCATTTTAAAATTTCGGGCAAGTCTTTTCCCTTTTCGATTTGAATACACGCCGCCGCAACCATACTATCGCCCGCCCCGACGGTTGAATTTACCGCCACGGACGCGCTTTTACAAAAATAGCTTTTTTGACCGTTAGTTAAAATCGCGCCTTTTCTTCCGAGCGAAAGTAAAACGTTTTCCGCGCCGAGATTTATCATATACTTGCATGCTTCCAACATTTCATTTACGGTTTCCAATCGTTTACCTACGGTTCTCTCCATCTCTTCCAAGTTGGGTTTAATAAGATAAACTCCCGTTTTTACCGCTTTAATTAAAGCTTCGCCTTCCGTATCGACTATTTTTTTTACGTTAGACTCAATAGCCGAACAAAGTTTAGCGTAATAGTCGTCGCCAACGTTTTGCGGTAAAGAACCGCTCATAACCGCCACCGAACAATTTTTAGATTTTTCCGCAACGAGTTTAATAAGTTCTTCTTGTTTTTCCAAAGAAACCTTTTCGCCTTTGTCGTTAATTTCGGTCATCATAGATTTATTATCTATAATTTTATAGTTTACTCTGGCAAGACCGTCGCTCCATACAAATTCGTTTTTAACGTTTTCTTTAGTGCAACAGGAAACGAATTGTCTGCCGTTACCTTCGTACATAAATCCCGTTAAAAAACTTTCTCCGCCCAATCTTTCCACGCTTACGGCTACGTTTAAAGCTTTGCCCGCGTAAGTTTCTTGTTTATTGCGAATTCTGTTCATTCTTCCGACGTTTAAAAAATCGAGTTCTATCGTAACGTCTACGCAAGGATTAGGACATATCGCCAAAATCATTATATACCCCTTTTAACCGTTAAATAAGTTGTTTTAATCTTTCCTTTTTGGACACGTTTTCAACTACGTCCGGAGTTTCTTTAAAGAATTTGTAATTAGAAACTTCGTACGCTTTTTTATAAGCGAAAGCAAGTTTATATTTTCTTACTCCGAAGTTCACGAGAGCCTGCAACGCACCCACAACGTCGTTTACCGTGGTATAAAGAACTTCTTCTTTTCTACCCGCTTTAAAAGTAATATCACAATTTCCTAAGTATTCCGTTTCCGTAGGGTTTTCAGCGGCCTTTTTTATTTCTTCGGCTATTTCGTCTTGAAATTTGCTTTCGGGTTGAAATATTACGGTACAATTAACTTCTATTATATCGCTTAATTTTAAAACGCTAGCGCCGTTTACGATAATCTCTTTTTTGTCAACGGCAATAACGGGCGCGCTTTTAGTCGGATAATTGCCTAATACCCTAGGCAATAAAATTAAAAGCATTAAAACAATAAATCCTAAAATCATAACCAACATTAAATTCTTTTTAATTGCGAACAACGCGGTTAAAGAAGCAAATACCAAAACGGTTAAAATAAAGAACAATAAAAATTTTTTACGCTTTGATTTATTATATTCTACGTTTGGAAAAAATTCTTTCATAAAGCCATTCCTTAAAAAATAAATTTAACGATATTATTATATACTAAATACCGCTTAAAGTCAATATTACCCAATAAACTTAAATCAAAATTAAAAGCATATTGATTTATAGTAAATAGTATGATAATCTCTTATAAAAGAAGTGAATATTAAGGGGAAAAAATAAGGATTAATTTATTTAACCAAATTAGACCAAGGAACGGGAAAACAACTTTATTTTAACAACAAATTAGTAAAAAGTTTAAATATTCATAATATAGAAGTTGAAATCGATAAGCTATAGGCGATAATAACGGGAAAACGTTTTACTCTACTTATTGTAATTATTATTGGAAAAAAACGTAAAAAACGGGCTATAAGTCGATTAAAAGCCTTTGGGCGAGCAGAAAACCGCTCGCCCATACTATATAAATGCTTTTTGCAAAAATTATGAATTTTAGTTTTATTTTACTTTAATTTTTTTAAGTTTTTACAGTAGCGTCTTTCCCTTGTAAAGTAATTTCTTCAACGCTGTTGTATTTATCCTTTCTAATTAATTTTTTTTCTATGAGTTTACCGTTTTTATATATCTTTAAATATCCTTCGCTTTTATATCCGTTTTTCCCTTTTACTTTAACGTAACTTTTATCCGTTTCCACTTCTTCGCTGTCAATTAGTTTCGTCGTAAAAGGTATTTCTTCCGTAGTTACGCTCTCCCTTTCGTAGCAATACTCGTTTTTTACGCCGTAGATTTCTACGTCGATTTTTTTGCCATCCGCTTTGGCTAGTAAAACGCTATATCCGTTAGTGGAATTTACGTATTTTAAATCCGCCCAACCGTAAGACACCATTGCGTCGAAAGATTTTTCAACGTATGAAACGCTTAAAGAGTGCGGATGATATTCTTTTATTTCCATTCCCGACAAAAGAAGCGCGTTGTACACGGTTGACGAAACTTGACAAACTCCACCGCCTAATCCTTCTACAAAAACTCCGTTTTCTATTATTTTAGCGTTTTTAAAACCGTTTTCTTCCGTCCGTTGCCCGACGGTTTTATTAAAAGAAAATACTTCTCCGCTTTTTAAAATAACGCCGTTTATTTTGCTCACCGCAAGCTCTATATTGTGTTTTCTCTCATTTATCGAAGAAGAATAATCGGTAGAAAATTTGCCCCTTAAATTAAGACATCTGTCTAAATAGCTTTTACATATATCCGCATAAACGTCTTCGTAGATAGCTACAACTTTTTCTTTTTTGTTTTTTAAAGCGTAATCTATGCTCTCTTTTAGCTCTATTCCGTTTATTCTTCTCCCGTTCTCGTCCGCTATTACGGAAATTTTTCCGCAAGTTTTATCTACTTTTAATTTAGCGTCTTTTGGCGAAACGTAAGAATCCTCAACTATTTTTTCTATTTTGTTAAATTCGTCTTTTAACTTGTATTCCCCGTTTTTGCAATGTATATCGGGATAAGTAAAAACGTATTCGCCGTTTCTTGTTATAACCGTTAACGTGTAATCTTCGGCGTAAACCTTTTGCGACGTCAACGTAAAAAACAATAATAATACTATTAAAAGCGCAAAATATTTTTTCATACGATTATTATGTTTATTTTTCACAAAAAAATTCTCTCTAAAATTTATAAAAAACCATTGACAAAACTATTTTTATTTGTTAGACTAATGATACAAGTTATCAATAAGGGGTAAATATTTGGATAGCGCCAGAAGGAACACAAAGCAAAAACAATTAATAGCGGACGTATTTTATTCGCTTTATCACCCCACCGCCAACGAAGTTTACGAGCAAGTAAAAAAAATAAATGTTTCTATCGGCAGAGCTACGGTGTACCGTTTTTTAAACAGGCTCACGCAAGACGGGACGATAAGCAGAATAGTTTTAGACGAAAACTTTGTGGTATTCGATAAAAACGTAGTCGAACACGCCCATTTTTATTGCAGAAATTGCGGAAATATAAAAGACGTTCCTTTCAATAAAACGCTTGAAAGTTACGCCGAAGAGATAAAGAAAACTAATAATTATTACTTCGAAAGCGTAGGATTCGAAATATGCGGACTATGCCTTGAATGTAGTAAAAAAATTAAAGGAGAGAAAAAATGAAAAAATTTGTATGCACGGTTTGCGGATACGTACACGAAGGGACGGAAGCTCCCGAACAATGCCCTGTTTGTAAAGCGGGAAAAGAAAAATTTAAGGAAGTAGAAGGCGAACAAACTTGGGCTTCCGAACACGTTGTAGGAATAGCGAAAGGCGTTGACCAAAGAATAATAGACGGTTTAAGGGAAAACTTTAACGGCGAATGTTGCGAAGTAGGTATGTACTTAGCAATGAGTAGAGTCGCTTTTAGGGAAGGATATGCGGAAATAGGAATGTATTACGAAAAAGCCGCTTACGAAGAAGCTGAACACGCAAGCAAATTTGCGGAAATGTTAGGCGAAGTTATAACGGATTCCACTAAGAAAAATCTTGAAATGAGAGTTGACGCGGAAAACGGAGCTACGGCAGGCAAAACGGAGCTTGCAAAACTTGCTAAACAATTAAATTTAGACGCAATTCACGACACCGTACACGAAATGGCTCGCGACGAAGCAAGACACGGAAAAGCGTTTGCGGGGCTTTTGAAGAGATATTTTGGTAAATAATAGAATATGGAAAACTATATTATTTGTAATTGTAAGCGCGTCAGTTATGCGGACGTGGAAAACGCCCTTAACAAGGAAACGAGGTTTGAAAACGTTGAAAAGGCATTTGAGGACGTTCAAAAAATAACCGGGTGTTCTACGGGCTGCGGCGGGGGTCACGATAAGACATTCTGGAGCGAGTATGTAGTTAAGTTTAC
>CAJMEI010000104.1 GCA_905212395.1 uncultured Christensenella sp.
GCTAGCACTCTAAAAGAAGGGAGGGAGTAAAAATGGAACTGTCCGACAGGAAGAAGAAGATATTGCAAATAGTCGTTGACGATTACATTCAAACTGCCGTTCCCGTATCTTCAAAGGCGATTGCAAGTAAGTATTTATCCAACATTTCTTCAGCCACCGTACGTAACGAATTGTCGGCGTTAGAAGAACTCGGATATTTATCTCAACCGCATACGTCTGCGGGTAGAATTCCTTCAAGTAAAGCTTATAAATTATACGTTAGCGAACTAATGGTCAAAGATAAACTTACCAAAAGCGAGTTAGATTATATAAAAACCGTATTTATGGAAAAATCCGACAATATGGAAACGGTTTTAAAATCAGCCGTAAAAGTAATAAGTCAGTTGACCAGTTTAACAACGGTTGCGGTTGCTTCTCACGAAGGTAGCGAAAAGCTTTTAAACGTAAAGCTTGTAAGATTACTTCCCGACAAGGCGTTACTGATTATAGTAACGGACACGAAGATATTAAGGGATAACGTAATAGACGTTCCTTCCGAAATGAGCGACGAGCAATTAGACGAAACAAACGCGTTTTTAAAAAAATATTGTCAAGATAAGACGATAGAAGAGTTTTGCGAAGGCGCGGTTGAAATAGAAGATAACTTTGCGGATTTAAAAACGATTTTTTTAAGCGTAATAGACGCTTTAAAGGAATACGTAGACGCAAGCGGAGAAGTTTTAACGGAAGGGGAAGCAAAAATTTGTTCCTTGCCCGAATACGCCGACGCCGAAAAAATTAAAAACTTTTTATCGGTCGTAACGGATAAAGAAAAAATCTTTTCTATAATGGCGGATAATGACAGAGATATTAAAATCAATATAAAAGTCGGTTCGGAATCTTCGCAAATGCCGTCCGATTGTTCGCTTGTAAGCGCAACGTATTACGCTAACGGCATAAAATTAGGCACTTACGGAGTTATAGGTCCTAATAGAATGGACTATCAAAAAGTCGTATGCGTGTTAGAAAACGTAGGAAAGATTATAGAAAGTATAGTCAATAAAAGATAGGAGTAAAAATGAGTCAAGAACGTAGTCAGGAAAAATGCCATAAACAAGAAAAATGCGAAAGGCAAGAAAACTGTGAAAAAAATAACGATTGCGAAGGAAAAGAAAATTGCGATAAAAACGAATGTTGTAAAAAACCCGAAAACGATTTACAATCTTTAATTAAAGCGTTGCAAGAAGAAAACGAAGTTTTAAAAAAACAAGCCGAGCAAAGCGCGGAATTTAAAGAAAACTGGTATCGTTCGAGAGCGGATTTCGAAAACTTTAAAAAACGCAATAACGAAACTAGAAAAATCGCTTACGAAGAAGGTAAATCGGACATAATTAAAAAAATTTTGGTCGTGGGCGATAATCTTGAAAGAGCGGTTGCAACGGTTGCGGACGAAAAGACGAAACAAGGTTTAGAAATGGTCGTAAGACAATTTAAAGAAACTTTGTTAAATCTAGGCGTTACCGAAATAGACCCGACGGGGGAAGAGTTTGACCCTAACAAAGCCGAAGCCGTTATGATGGCGGACGCAAGCGAAGGCGAAAAAAGCGGAACTGTAAAACAAGTATTTTTAAAAGGATACTCGCTTGGCGATAAAATTATAAGATTCGCGCAAGTAGTAGTTATAAAATAAATTAAAAGGAGATTATGATTATGAGTAAAATTATTGGTATAGATTTAGGAACGACAAATTCGTGCGTTGCGGTTATGGAAGGCGGTGAACCCGTTGTAATTGCAAACGCAGAAGGTTCGAGAACCACTCCTTCGGTAGTAGGTTTTCAAAAAGACGGACAAAGGCTCGTCGGACAAATTGCTAAACGTCAAGCTGTAGCAAACGCCGACAGAACTGTTATTTCAATTAAAAGACATATGGGAACGGATTATAAAGTAGATATTGACGGAAAGAAATATTCTCCGCAAGAAATATCGGCTATGATTCTTTCCAAATTAAAAAAGGACGCCGAAAGTTATTTGGGCGAAACCGTAAAGGACGCCGTTATTACTTGCCCTGCTTACTTTAACGACGCTCAACGTCAAGCAACTAAAGACGCGGGTAAAATTGCGGGACTTAACGTTTTAAGAGTTATAAACGAACCTACGGCGGCAGCGCTTGCTTACGGACTAGATAAAGATAAATCCAGCCATAAAGTTTTAATTTACGACTTAGGTGGCGGAACGTTCGACGTATCTATTTTGGACATAGGCGACGGCGTATTCGAAGTTTTGGCAACCAACGGCGATACCAAACTCGGCGGGGACGACTTCGATAACAGAATTATAGACTTTTTAATTCAAGACTTTAAGTCCAAAGAAGGCATAGATTTATCTAGCGATAAAATGGCAATGCAAAGACTTAAAGAAGCCGCTGAAAAAGCTAAAATCGAACTTTCGGGTATGTCTAGCACAACTATAAGCTTACCGTTTATTACGGCTGATGCAACCGGTCCTAAACACTTGGAAGTTACTTTAACTAAACAAAAATTCGACGCTTTAACTCAAGATTTGGTTGAAAAGACAATCGAACCTATGAGAAAAGCTTTAAAAGACGCAGGACTTACCTACAACGATATAGCAAAAGTTATTTTAGTAGGCGGTTCTACGAGAATTCCTGCCGTTCAAGAAGCAGTTAAGAAAGAAACGGGCAAAGAACCGTTTAAAGGTATCAACCCCGACGAATGCGTTGCAGTCGGCGCGGCAATTCAAGGCGGTGTTTTAACGGGCGACGTTAAAGACGTTCTTTTACTAGACGTAACTCCTTTAACGCTCGGTATCGAAACGATGGGCGGAGTAATGACTACGTTAATCGAAAGAAATACCACTATTCCTACTAAGAAATCACAAATATTCTCTACCGCCGCGGATAATCAAACGGAAGTTACCATTCACGTTTTACAGGGCGAAAGAAAATTTGCAAAAGACAATAAGACCTTAGGTCAATTTAACCTTGGCGGAATTGCGCCCGCTCCTAGGGGAATTCCTCAAATAGAAGTTACTTTCGATATAGACGCTAACGGTATAGTTCACGTTACTGCCGTAGATAAAGCGACTAACAAGAGTAGCGATATTACTATTACTTCTTCCAGCAACTTATCTAAGGAAGATATAGATAAAGCGGTTAAAGAAGCACAGGAATACGAAGCCGAAGATAATAAGAGAAAAGAAGCCGTAGACGCTCATAACCAACTCGACGGATTAATTTTCGCAACCGAAAAAGCCGTTAAAGAAGCAGGCGATAAACTCACTGAGGAAGAAAAAGCAACTATCGAAAGCGCGGTTAAAAACGCAAAAGACAAACTTAATTCTACCGACGTTGAAGAACTTAAAAAAGCGCAAGAAGATTTAGGTAACGCAACTGCTCCGATATTCAGTAAATTATATCAACAAGCAGGCGGAGCTAACGGCGCGGGCGGAGCAAGCTCTAACGACGGCGACGATACGGAATTTCATCAAAACTAATTTATAAACGTAAGTTGCGTTGAAATATACGCAACTTACCGTTTGTTTAAAAACAAAATAATTACAGGTGTAAAATGGCAGAAAAAAAGAATTATTATGATATTTTAGGCGTGTCAAAAACGGCAAGTCAAGACGAAATCAAATCGGCGTACAGAAAACTTGCGCGTCAGTATCACCCTGATTTACACCCTAACGACGAAGCGTGTGCCACAAAATTTAAAGAGATAAACGAGGCTAACGAAACGCTATCAGACCCCGATAAAAGAAAAAAATACGATTTTGAGCTAGAACATCCCGAACAAGCAGGTTTCGGCGGATTCGGCGGGGACGGCGGTTTTAGCGGATTTGGCGGATTCGGTGATATATTCGGAGATTTCTTCGGCGGCGGATTCGGCGGAAGACAAAGCGCGCAAAGCGTAAGAACTAAGGGAGAAGATATAACGGTTGAAATAGAGTTGTCGTTTTTGGACGCGGTAAAAGGCGTTAAAAAATCAGTAACTTTTAACCGTAGAGAACCTTGCGCAAGCTGTAAAGGAACGGGTGCGAAAGACGGTACTAGTTACACAGTTTGTTCTTCTTGTAACGGTACGGGTCAAAAAGAATATAGAACTAGCGCGGGATTTTTTACTACCGTAAGAGTAGGAGTTTGTAACGATTGTGGCGGAACGGGTAAAAAAATTACCACAAAATGTCCCGATTGTTCAGGTAAAGGATATATAAGAAAATCTTGTACGGTTACGCTCGATATTCCTGGCGGAGCGGATACGGGTAGTTACTTAAAGAAAAAAGGAATGGGTAACGCTTCTATAAACGGGGGCGAATGCGGAGATTTAATAGTTATTATAAAAGTCTTACCGCATAAAATTTTCAGGCGTAAAAACTTTGATTTATACGTAGATTTACCTATTTCTTATATGACTGCCGTTTTGGGTGGTAAAATAAAAGTTCCGGGCATAGATAAGCTGGAAGACCTTGAAATTCCTAAGGGAACTCAAAACGGAAAAATTTTAACGTTAAGGGGTAAAGGTATAAATTCTAAGCTCGGCACGGGAAGTATTTATTACGTCGTTTCGGTAGAAATACCGTCTAAAATAAATGCCGAACAAGAAAGGCTGTTAAGATTATACGGTTTGGAATCCGATTTAAAACAATGTCCTAAAATGAAAGACTTTTCGGAT
>CAJMEI010000105.1 GCA_905212395.1 uncultured Christensenella sp.
TGAAAACGGAGAAGACAAAAACGAATTTTTAAAATTTATTATTCAGAAAACAAATAAAACAATAAAATAAAAGCAAAACGGCATAGCAAAAAGCTACGCCGTAAGTTTTAATAAGTTAAGCTAATATAGTAATATCGTTATCTAATATTAACGTAATAAGGTCAACAACCCAGAAGATGGGGTCTAAAATTATTGAAATAATTCCGTATAAAATTTTCCCTCTCATTAAACGTGTAATTGCGCCTAAGAACAACCATCCTAAAAAGATTTGCAATAATACGTTTACAAGTTTGCTTAAACCAAGATTTAACAATCCTTTACTGCTTGCCATATCAAAACACTCCTTTATTTATTGTAAGCATAAACTTACTAATATATTTTATCATATTTTTTTCTAAATTCCAAGACCTTCTAACAAGTTTTTTAAACTTTTTACTTCTTCTTCCGAAAAATTTTGAATTTTTTTCAATTTTTTAAGCTGATATTTTCTTCTAAACAAAATCGAAAAGTGCCTTTGAGCGTGCTTAAACGGTAAAAGCCATTTTTTCTTTTCTAACACGGGATAAATTCCGACCATATCGGAATATTTAGGATAAATTTTTCTCCACAAAGACCCCTTTTTGGCTTTTTTTAAATCTCCGTTATAATTACGCGCTATTTCCGTAAGCTCTTTTCTATCTTCGTCGCCAAGCATAAAACTAGCAAAAACGTAATTTATTAAATTATCGCTATACTCGTCGCTAGGCTCGTCGTCAAATAAAATTTTGGCAATTTTTACAAACTTTTCGTCAAAAGATTTTAAATTGTACTTTTCAAGCATTTCGTTTAGCTTGTTTCTATCCAAATCTTGCTTATTTAACAGATATAAATCAATTATATTTCTTACGCCTATTCCGCCACGCAAAAAGTGAGAAGCCAAGTGCGCCTGAGTGATTATATACTCGTTTTCTTTATCGAGTTGCAAAATTGTTTCGTATCCATCGGCTTTTTTACAATTAAACAGATTTTTTTCAAAGTTTTCGTCTAAAAATCTTTCGTAAAGCTTGCCGTGAATTTCATATAACATTCCGCTTGGCGTGCGGCAAGACAAATGCTTTACCGTTTGCTTATCGTAAATAAATTCCGTGTCTTTTAAAATTTTTTTAATTTTAGAATAATCGGTTTTTTTAACAAGGCAATCGAAATCGGTTAAAAAACGCATATCGGAAGACGGATAAAGCCTTTTTAAATTGTACCCCTTTAACGGAATACAAGAAATGCCGTTTTGGTCAAATATTCTTAAAAGCTTTTCGGTTTCTTTTTCTTGATACGAATTTTTTAATAAATCTTTATAAACTTCTTTTTTTAAATACTGAACTTTATCCTTAAATATATTATTCTTAATAAGCCCTATATATGCAAGAACGTGCAATTTTTGTTTATCGACAAGCCTAATAAACGCGCGAAAATCTATTTCCAAACTGTAACTTACGGAAATTTTCTCATCGTTTATACAAGACTTGATTAAGTCGGTTAAAAATTTTTCTTCATACATAGCTAATTTTATCGCTTTTTACTTTATTTTCTTTGCGGGATTTCCAACGTAAGTTCCCGCGTCTATCAAGTCTTTAACGACTACCGTTCCCGCTCCGACGGTTATACGGCTTTCAACGCTTATATTATTTACTATAACGGAACCTATTCCTATAAAGCACTCTTGCCCTATTTTAACCCGTCCCCGCCATTTTTGCCGCAGGACATATATGCGTAAATTCGCCTATTTCACAGTCGTGTTCTATTAGGGCGGAAGTGTTTATAATACAGCCCACCCCTATTTTAGCTTGCGGATTTATCACGGCGTTTGCAAAAACGACCGTTCCTCTGCCGATTTCGACTTCTTCCCCTATTATCGCGGAAGGGTGAACCAGCGTTACGGGCGTAAACCCTTTTTCTATAAATTTTAAAAATAATTTTTTTCTGGTTTCGTTATTTCCTATTGCAATTATAAAATCGCATTTCTCGCTTTTTAATGCGTCTTCAACGCTAAATTTTACTTTGCAACCTAAAACTTCTGAGCTTACTTTTCCGTCGTCGGCAAAAATAATTTCGGAATAATAATTTTTCGCTAAATCGCAAACGACTTTTCCGTGTCCGCCCGCCCCGACTATCAACAAACTATTCATTACCTTTAAATTCCTCCATAGTCGCAACGGCTTCCGAGCTTATTCCTTCCCTTTTAAACACTTTAAATACCGTTTTAAAAAGTATTGCTATATCGCCTAGCATACTATAACTCTCAACGTACTTTACGTCGTAATTAAACTTGTCTTTCCACTCTAACAAATTTCTTCCGTGTACTTGCGCAAGTCCCGTAAGTCCCGGCCTTACGTTATGGCGTTTATGTTGTTCTTCGCTATATAGGGGAAGATATTTAACTAATAAAGGTCTTGGACCTACGAAACTCATATCCCCGATTAGTATGTTAAACAGTTCGGGAAGTTCGTCCAAAGAACTCGCTCTTAAAAATTTTCCGTACTTAGTAAGTCTTTGCTCGTCGGGCAATAAATTGCCGTTTTCGTCCTTTTTGGAATTCATACTGCGGAATTTTATTAGCTTAAATATTTTTTCGTTTTTGCCCGGTCTTAACTGCGTAAAAAAGGGATTTCCTTTCATGGCAATCGCCCCGACTATTATTAGAATTAAAAACAATGGGGATAAAAGTAAAATCATTATAAGAGAAAACAAAAAGCCGTAAAATCTTTTAAAAATAGGTCTATAAAGTATGGCGGATAAAATAAGCCACAAAAATATTATTCCTATAATTATAAGACATATTAAATACGGTTTCATTTGTTATTCTCCACGAAATTGCGAAGTAACTCCGCAATTTGCCTAATTTCTTCTAAACTTGTTTTTGTATCGCTAGGAATACATACGCAGGTGTCAAAAATTTCTCCGCTTACGCTTCCCTCTTCTTTTGTAGAAAAGAAATCGCAATCTTTAAATACGGGTTGCAAGTGCATAGGTTTCCACGCAGGACGAGAATCTATATCGCTTTTCTTTAACATATTTACTACGTCCATAGGCGTAATAGAAGTGTCAATTAGCTTTATAACGGATAACCACCTATTAGGCTCGCTTCCGTCCTGATAGCCAAACGGTTTTATATGCTTGCAATCGGCAAAAACCTGCCTATATATCGAATTTATTGCCCTTTTCTTTTCTATACGCTTATCTAAAACTTTCATTTGTCCCCTACCGATTCCGGCTAAAACGTTAGACAAACGATAGTTATACCCTATTTCTTTATGCTCGTACCAAACGCATTTTTCACGCGATTGAGTCGACCAAAATACTACTTTTTCTTGAATTTCCTTGCTGTGAGCAAGCAACATTCCGCCACCCGAAGTGGTTATTATTTTATTTCCGTTAAAAGATAAAATGCCTACGTTTCCGAATAGCCCGCACTTTTTCCCTTTATAGCTAGAACCGAACGCTTCGGCGGAATCTTCTATAACGGGCGTATTATGTAATTTAGCTATCGGCAACAATTCGTCGAAATTTGCGGGAACGCCGTATAAATCGACTATTATTATCGCCTTTGGATTAGGATATTTTTCATACGCCTTTTTAAGCGCGACGGGACTCATATTGCCCGAACACTCTTCGCTATCTATAAATACGGGGGTTGCGCCGACGTAAGATATAGGATTTGCGCTTCCGCTAAACGTTAAGGACTGACAAAAAACTATATCGCCCTTTTCAACGCCTATACTTTTAAGGGCTAAATGTATTGCCCCCGTTCCCGAAGATAACGCTACGGGATAAATTTGTCCGTCGTAAAAGTTAGCTACGGCATTTTCGAATTGTGTTACGTTTTCGCCTAACGGAGCTATCCAATTAGTGTCGAAAGCGTATTTTACGTATTCTTTTTCATAACCTTCTTCGCTCATATGCGGAGAAGCAAGTAAAGTTTTCATAAGCTCCTCAAACTTAATATTTTTAAAACAGTTTTATTAAATAACGTTAAAGTTGTATAAATTAAATCACTAATTGTAACAAAGTTTTATAAAGCAAACCATACTAAAAAAGGTTCCGGTATCGGTCTTGCAGTCGCAGATGAAATTATTCAAATGCACGGGGGTACGCTTACTCTTGAAAGCGAAGAAGGCAAGGGTACCAAAGTTACTATAACTATTCCTCCGCAGAAGACGGAGGATAAATAACAGTCCTGTATGGACGGAAAGGCAAACGCAGATGAGTGAAAAAAATCAGCAGCATAAGTCAAAAATAGGCGGACAGGCTCTTATTGAGGGTATTATGATGAACGGGGTAAAAAAAGGCGCTATGGCGTGCCGTCTGCCGAACGGTGAGATCGATGTAGAGATATGGGATAAAAAACCGGTTACCGCATGGTACAGGAAAACTCCTTTGATAAGAGGAATTTTCAACTTTGTTATTTCTATGAAAGACGGTTATAGCTGTCTTATGAAATCTGCTGAAAAACAGATGGACGACGAGGAAACGGAGGAAGACGAAAAGCTCAGCGACAAGGCAATGAATGCTATTATGGGCGTAGTTATGGTTTTAAGCCTTGTAATCGCTGTGGGACTGTTTGTGTTCCTGCCCAAATGGATAGTGAATTTTGCTGATGTTCTGACTGTCAACA
>CAJMEI010000106.1 GCA_905212395.1 uncultured Christensenella sp.
TTTTTTATTACTCTTAAATTAAAAATTGACAAGTACGTAAAAAAATTGTATGCTATAACTAGGTGAAAAATATGAAATATACGACAGTTATTTTTGATATGGACGGAACGATTCTTTACACTTTGGACGACTTGACTGACGCCGTGAATTTCGCTTTAAAAAAAATGGGGTATCCTCTAAAAAACGTAGAGCAAGTTAAAGGTTTCGTCGGAAACGGAGTAAAAAAACTTATAGAGCGTTGCTTGCCACAAATGGCAACAAAAGAAGAATTCGATAAAAGTTACGATTATTTTTCGGAATATTATAAAGTACATTGCTACGATAAAACGAGAAGTTATAGGGGCGTTAAAGAACTTATAGCCCTACTTAAAGAAAAGTCTTTTAAAACTGCCGTCGTTAGCAATAAAGACGATTACGCCGTAAAAGAGTTATGTAAAACGTTTTTTAACGGGCTGTTCGACATCGAGTTAGGCGTTACGGACAGTATTGCCAAAAAGCCCGCGCCCGATTTATGCGAAATAGCTTTAAGGGAGTTAAATTCCACTAAATCGGAAGCGGTTTACGTAGGCGACAGCGACGTAGACTTTATGACCGCTAAAAATACGGGATTAAAGTTTATCGGAGTAAGTTGGGGTTTTAAAGGAAGAGAGTTTTTGGAAAATTTAGGTTCGGAAACGGTAGTGGATAATCCCGAAGAAATTTTTACATTGCTTTCGGGAGAAAAAAATGTTTAAAATAGCGTTAGTCAGGGTTTTAATTACGCTTTGCTACGTTATTCCGGGTTACGTGCTTTGTAAAATTAAAAAAGCCAGCGAACAGCATTTGTCCACGCTTTCTGCGGTTTTAATATATTTCGGAAGCCCCTGTTTAATAGTTTCTTCTTTTTTGTCGCTAGAATATTCTAAACAAGCGTTTATAAAAATGTGTTATTTTGCTTTAACGACTTTTGCCGTTCAAGCGATATTTATAACGATTTTGTTTTTTATTCTAAGGAAAAAATATTCGGACGCAAAGTATAGAATTTTAAATATCGGTTGCGTTTTGGGAAACGTAGGTTTTTTCGGATTGCCCATAGTAAAATCTTTGTTCCCCAGCGACCCCATAGCAAGTTGTTATTCGGCGGTATTCGTAGTAACTATGAACGTAATAGTCTTTACGATGGGAATATATTGCCTTACCAACGATAAAAAATATATGTCTTTAAAACGCGCGATAATAAGCCCGTCTAATTTAGGTTTAGTAATAGGCTTGCCGTTGTTTTTGCTGAGTTCGAAATTTACTTTAAGTAAAGAAGTAATTCAAGCTGTTGGCGCGGTTGAAAAAATGACGACTCCGCTTTGTATGGTAATACTCGGAATTAGGCTTGCAAGCGTGCCGTTAAAGGAAATATTTTTAAATCCCTTTACGTATTTAATTTGTTTCGGAAAACTTATAGTTTTTCCGTTGTTTTGTTATTTGTGCGTATACTTTTTACCGTTTAACGCGGTATTTAAAGCTTGCGTGGTTATTTTAGCGGGAACGCCTTGCGCGTCCATAGTGTTAAATTTATCGGAAATTTATAACGGAGAAAAAAACTTACCTGCAAATTCTATTTTGCTTTCTACTTTCTTTTGTTTTATAACTATTCCGTTGTTAGCGCTTTTGCCGTATTGAATTTGCTATTGATTTTAATTTTTTAATGTGCTAGAATTATATTAAGTTTAAGGAGAAGTTTTATGTCTGACGATAGAATAAAAAGAGATTTGCAATTCGTTCAAACGCTTGAAGAAGAAAAAAAAGAAAAATGTCTTGCGATTAAAGAGTTAGAAAACAAGATAACTTCTTTGCGTAAAAATCCTACGGATAAAATTATGAACGATTTGTATATTTATCAATACAATAAGGAAATTGCCGTTTTAAAAGAAAAGGTAGAAGAAATTGATAAGCAAATCGCTTCTGCAAAGTCGCAAAATTTCGTAATAGACGAACCTTCGGACGAAACTGACGAAAGCGACTTGTATTTTCGGGAAAGAAACGGTCAAGAAAAAATAAAAACGGAAAAACCGATAACGGTATCCAAAAGCGTTGCTGAAGTAAAAAACGGAAACTTTAAAAACTTTTTTAAAAGTTTAACCAAAGGAAAACTTATTTTTTTAGCGGTTATTTGCTTGTTTTCATCGTTCGTATTTTATCAGTTGGATAAAACGAGTATCGTCAGCGTAGTTGGAAAGTACAATAGAATAGTAAATATCACTTTTATTGGCTTGTTGTCGATGTTTACTTGTATGACTATGCTTTATTTTTCTTTAAAAAACGCAACGAGTAAAACTTTTGGTTCTTTTGCGGATTATAACGCGTTATTCGTATTATATTTTTCTCTAAATATTTTCGTGGGTTTTTTATTCCAAAGAACGGTATTTAAGTTTTTGGCATTTTTAGCCGTATTCGCAATTTCGTTGACGTATTTAATAATAAGGATTGCTTTTTACGGGAAAAACCTAGACGAAGCAGTTAAAAACAAATCTTGTTTTATAAAATATTATTACGAAATGTTTAAAAAATACAGCTTATTTGTATTCGCGTTGTTTTTTATAATTTCTTGCGTAATTTCGTATTTATTCGGTTATACGTGGATAACGGGAAGACTTTTTGACGGGAAAAAGACGAAATGGTTAATGATTGCGGACTGCGTAATTTTGTCGCTTGCGTTTTTATATTTTTTGGGGTTTGCATTTATTAGAAAAGAAGAAAAACAGCTAAAAGTTATAGACGTTACGTCGCTTTTATTGCAAATATATACCGTAAGCTTTTTTATAATAGGAATTGTTATAAAAAGACTTCCTTACGTTGCTCTTTTAATAGTAAATTTAATAATTTTAATGATTAGCATAGCTATTACGATTTTAAGGATAATAAATTATAAAAAATGAAATATGATTTAATCGTTTCAGATTATGACGGAACGCTTATCAAAAAAAACGGAGAAATTTCCGACGAACAACTAAAAACAATAAACGCGTACGTTGCTAGTGGCGGAAAGTTTACGGTAATTACGGGTAGAATGCCACCTTCTATTTTGCCGTTAGTTAGAAAAATCGGCTTAAAAGGGTACGTTTCTTCCTTTAACGGGGGAGAACTAACTGAGATAGAAAGCGGTAAAACTTTATACAGCAAAAAGATAAAAAATTCTCTTGCGGTAGAAATTTATAAGATTATAGAAAGCGAAAACGCATACGCTCACGGTTACTATTGCGGACAATACTTTACCCCCGAAAGAACGACCTTTACCGATTTTTACGAAAAAATTACCTTTGTTAAAGCAACGCTTATCGATAAAAAATTAAGCGAGCATTTTACCGAAAATAAGCTTGACACGAATAAAATTTTGGTTATGGACGATAAAGAAAAACTAGATAGGGTAATGAAGTCACTACAACCTTATAAAGACAGGCTAAATATAATAAGAAGCAACGATTTTCAAATTGAAATAACTACCCCAGACGCTACTAAGGGCAACGCGCTTAAATATATTGCTCAGGAATTTAACGTGCCTATCGAAAAAACTATTGCGGTAGGGGACGGCGGTAACGATTGTTCTATGTTAAAAACGGCAGGGCTTGGCATAGCGGTGGCAAACGCCGAAGAGATTACTAAGCGTTCGGCTGACGTAGTTTTAAAATATACTAACGAAGAGAACGCCGTTAAACGAATTATAGACGAGTTTATTTAATAAAACGGGGAGAAAAATGGAGAAAAGAACAGTACCGATAGTTTTTGCAACGGACGATAATTACGTGTTACCGCTAGCCGTTGCTATTAAATCTATGTTAGACCACAAAAGTGATAACGACGAATACAAAATATACGTTTTTTGCGATAAGCTAAGCGAAAAAAGTATAAATATTTTAAAAGAAGTTTTCGGTGAAAATTACCTAGAAATAGTAAGAGTTACAAATCATTTAAACGGTACGGATTTTTACGAAGTGGGACACGTTAGTCTTGCCACTTATTATAGATTTTTTATTCCTAAAATACTTTCGAATTATGATAAGGTTTTATATTTAGATTGCGATATTTTAATTCAAAACGATATAGGAAAGCTTTACGACGTTGAACTAGGTGAAAATATATTGTCGGGAAATAGAATGTTCGGAATAGAAAACGAATACGTAAACGCGGGAATACTTTTATTTAACGTAAAAGAATATTTGAAAAACGACGTTTGCGAAAAATGTATAAAATACATTGCCGACCATAGAGATTTAAAATATCCCGACGAACAAGCTTTAAACGACGTTTGCAAAGGAAAAATAAAGCATTTCGATTATAAATTTAACTATCAAACGTTTTTTTGCGGAGAGCAAAAAACTTTGGACATGGCTGGAGCAAAAAAAATAAAAGATATTTATTTAATACATTACTCCGATAAGCCTTGGAAAGTTGCGCCCACTCCGCTAGGGAACTTGTGGTGGAAAACTGCTAAAAAAATGCCGAAAGATATAAAAAAAGAAATTTACGAAAAATTCGGGCAGAACCAAAATCAAAACGATTTTTATTATTACAAATATTATTTTGCTTCTCCCTTAGGAAAACTTATTTATAA
>CAJMEI010000107.1 GCA_905212395.1 uncultured Christensenella sp.
AACTCTTCTTTATTTAAATTATCCAGAAAGGTATTACTCTTATCAAACTTAACATCTTGTTTTACAATATCATTTTTTAAATCATTAAATATCAACTGAAAAGTAGGACACCAACTACTATCTTTAGCAATAACGTCTTCCATAGTAGGTACTACATCTACTCCCTTAGTTTCTTTTATGTCTTTTTTAAAAGCAAACTTACTAAGACCAATAACTGCTATCATTACTGCTAATAAACTACTAAATATTAGTTCTTTTTTCATTGTCATTCTCCCTTATCATTACTATTTATCGTATTTATAAAACCCTTCTCCACTAGCTTTTCCTAGTTTTCCTTTGTCTAAATATTTCTTTAGTAATTTATGCATTCCCTTAAAGTTATAAGGAGCTAAAAAAGAAGGAATTTTAACGTACATATTTACGATATTATAAGCCGTTTTAAGCCCTACTACGTCTAAAATGCGGAACGGCCCTTCCGGCGCGCCCGTACCCAAAGTCCACGCTTTATCTATACTTTCGGGGTCGGAAATTCCGTTTACGAACAAATCCATTCCCGAAAATAAAAACGGAACTAGCATAGAATTTAACAAGTATCCCGATTTTTCCTTTTTAACGGGCAAAGCAATCATACGGATACTTTGCGCAAATTCCATTATAATATCAAAATACTTCGGGTCGGTTTTAGGTTGCGCCATAACTTCCGCAGTATTGTTTTTCCAAATAGAATTTGCAAAGTGTAACGCCAAAAACTTGTTGCTTCTCCCCGTAAATTTAGCAAGTTTCGACGGAAGCAACGTAGAAGAATTTGTTAAAAGTATCGTTTTTTCTTCCATCAGCGGGGCTAATTTTTGATAAAACGCCTTTTTTTGAGCCATATCTTCCGCCATTGACTCTATTACCACGTCCGCGTCTTTTACAGCTTTCGATAAATCGAGTTCTAACTTTATAGAAGAATACGCTTTTTCCGATTTTTCTAAACATTCCGCTTTATCGAAATGGTCGTAATCCGCAATTCCCCTTGCCCAGTTTTCGTAAGACTTACCTTCTTTGGTAGCCATAAAAGAAATGGTGTCGGCGTAAACCTTTCTTAAATTGTCGAGCTTTGGTTGAGTTCTCGTGATAGAACTTTCACTCCTAAGCCATATAGTAACGTCGTATCCGCAATAAGCGCATTGATACGCAATTTGACTGCCTAAAACGCCTCCGCCTGCTACAACAACTTTTTTAATTTCCATATTATCTCCCTTATTAGCTTTCGCTAACTAAACAATTTACAAGCTAATTATTTACCTTATTTATTTTTTTGATACTTTGAATTATAGAAATTATACCACGACTTTACCGTAAAATAAATAGTTTTACTTATTTTCCTGCGTTTTTTCCGCGTTCTCTTTCTCTAACATTTCTTTTTGTTTTTTCTTGTTTTGCGACTTTATAGAGATAGCTTGCATTATATACGTTACTATCATAATTATAACTATAACTACTAAAATCGCGAGCAAGCCTTTCCATAAAACTTCTAAGGATTTTTTCAAAGCTTCTTTATCCGTTTTTATTGCAAGTAATAAATTTAACATATTATCCCCCTTAAATAACAAGACCTATAATCAAACCGCCTACTATTGCGGAAGCTATTTGTCCCGAAACGTTTGCGCCAATAGCATGCATTAAAAGATAATTTCCTTTATCTTCTTTAAGTCCCATTTTATGCACTACCCTTGCCGACATAGGAAACGCCGATATTCCCGCCGCTCCTATCATAGGATTTATTTTTTCTTTACTGAATAAATTCATTACTTTCGCGCACATTACTCCGCCGACAGTATCGAATATAAATGCGAACAATCCTAATCCCATTATCATTAAGGTATTCCACCTTAAAAAGTTTTCCGCTTGCATTTGGAAAGCAATAGTAATTCCTAAAATTAAAGTTATTAAATTACATAAACTGTTTTTTGCAGTGTCTGCTAAACTTCCTAAAACTCCACATTCGTTAAGAAGATTTCCGAACATTAAAAATCCGACCAACGCAAGACTTTTAGGCGCTATTAAACCCGCCACCAAAGTTATAACTATGGGGAATAATATTTTAACGGTTTTACTTGCCCTTTTATTAGTATAATTCATTCTTATCATTCTTTCTTTTTTAGTGGTAACGCATTTTATTACTGCAGGTTGAATGATGGGAACAAGCGCCATATAAGAATACGCCACTACCATTATAGGTCCTACGTAATTACTTCCTAATTTCATTGCGACTAATATAGAAGTAGGTCCGTCTGCCGCGCCTATTATTCCGATAGACGCCGAATCGAACACGTTAAATCCTAAAACAGATGCAAGTATCATAGTTAAAAATATGCCGATTTGCGCGAACGCGCCTAAAATCATAAGCTTTGGATTTACTATTAAAGGCTCGAAATCTATCATTGCGCCTATTCCTATAAATAACAAAATGGGCAAAGCTTCGCTCGCTTCTATTCCTATTTCGAAAAGCCATTGAATAATTCCCCTGCCTTCCGCTCCGCCCGCTTCGGTTAAAACGTTGCTGAAAGGAATGTTTACGAGTATTGCTCCAAATCCTATGGGTAACAATAACGCAGGTTCCATATCCTTTTTAATTGCAAGATAAATAAGCACTAATCCTATTATCCACATAACTACGTGTTGCCACTCGATTGCCTTAACGGTGTCTAATAAAAAACCCATTTCTACCTCCGTATAAAACGCTTATAAGCGTAAAAAATTCTCATCTATTTTACTTAGAATAAAACTTAGCAATTTTTTTAATTATAAGTAAAATTAAAAAAAGTCGTTAGTAAAATTCACAAAAAAATAAAGACCATATCGTAAAAGCTACGATATGGTCTGGTCATTTAAAATTAAACCGGGGCCTTTACTTTGCCCGTGATACCGATTTAATTGCAAGCGCGCTTGCCGACTACTCCCCATAGGAAATATTCTTATCGTTTTTATTATATGCTTAACACAATTTTTTGTCAAGCGTATCCGTACAAGAATTATTGCCGATAAACCTTGTTTTTAAACTAAATCTTTAAACTAAATAACTTTAAAAATTGCTTAAAATCTTATTTTAAACTAGGCTTACACGGAATAACTTTCGACAAAAGGAATTAGCTTTTCCCTTAAAATAGTTTTTGCAAGCTCTCTTTTTTGTTCGCTCCATCTAGTTCCCTTTAAAAAGGAAGTACAGCACCTAAACCACGCTAACGGCGTTACCCATTTTGCTTCCGCAATAGTTTTTTCGGCTTGTTCGAAAGGACAACCGTAATATTTTTCTAAAAACGTGTTTAACACTTTATCTACCGTTTTAGTTGGCAATTTATAGAATGAATTATATTCCCCGTCGTCGCACGCGTATTTCATAGAAAATACAATTCTGGAAATATCGAAAGAACTTATTCCCGTAGAAAATTCGCCCATATCTATCAAACAACATTCGCCGTTTTGCACCATTATGTTATTTATGTTTAAATCTCCGTGCAAACAAGTGTTACTGTCGGGTACTATATCTAAAAATTTATATAAATATTCTTTTTCTTCTTCGCTTATTCCCCAAACGTTTTCTATATCTTGCCTGTTTAAATCTTTAAACAAAGGAATTTCTTTATCGGTGGCGGTAATACTATGTATTTGCTTACATATGCTTGCGTACATATCGCAGTACTTTTCTACGTTTTCTTCGTCGCTACGAATAAGTTCCGACAAAGTTTTAGACTTTATAAGCTCGTACACAACGCCCGTTCTTTGCTCGCAATTTACTATATCGTAACTAATCGCCGTAGGTACGCCCATTACGAACGCCTTTTTCGCCAAAGCTTTTTCCCTTTCTATTTCTTGTTTGCTTATTTTGGGATAGTAAAGTTTTATTATAGTTTCGTCGTCTATACGGTAACATTCTCCGCAAGCTCCCGCCCCAATTTTAACGGCGTTATTTAAACTTATGGTTTTTACGGTTTTTTTTACGTCCATTATTTCGGAAAATCCCGTAACTTCCAAAACACCGTAAACGTCGTCGTTTACGTTTATTATTTTAAAGGTTTTATCTTTGCATCTCTTTTTAGCGGATAATATTACCCTTAACCCTGCGCTTGAAACGTATTCCAGCTTTAATGCGTCTATTATAATTCCGTTAGTGCCGTCGGGTTCGTCTTTTATCGCGTTTTCAAACTCGCTTGCGTTTGCCGAATTTATACTTCCGTCAAGCGTAACCGTAGTAAAATCGTCTTTTTTAACAGTGATTTGCATTTTATCTCCTAAGAATTTTATCTTATATATTATATCAAATCTTTTTATTAAGTACAATAAATTTACGAATTTTTTATCAATATAGTTATATGAGTTATACTAAACGCTACGGATAACGCCATAAGCGGAACGTATAGCAACATTACCGATGAAAAAATAAATAAAACGCTAGGAATTATAGATAATGCGTAAGAGCGGAATTTAAAATATTTATTCCTAC
>CAJMEI010000108.1 GCA_905212395.1 uncultured Christensenella sp.
CAAAATAAAGGATTAATTTATGAAAAGAAAATTATTAAATTATTTAGGATTACTAGGCGTAGTAAGTTTTGTATCTTACGCCGTTGCCGTAATATTTCCTCCGCTTTGATGCCCTGAATTTAATCGGTTGAGTTAAGCGGTAGCGGGGCGATTGAAAAAATTTTTCGTTTGTCCCGCTAAAAAAATTTTATTTTCTTTTTAAAGTTAAGTTATAGCTTAAATCTATTAAGTATTTTGTAAGATTTTCTTCCGTTTCTTTTACGTCTACGCTTATCCAATGCGTTTTATTCATATGATACGCGGGATATATCCCCTTTTGATTTAATAATCCCCCTATTACGATAGGGTCGCACTTTAAATTAATTATTTCCGCTATGCCCGTAGCGTTTTTAACTAATTTATTTTTTGGTAATTGCATAAGCAAGACAAACCACTTTTTGCTTGTAAAGTTTCTAAAAACCACAAAATCGGGAGTATCTACCCAAAGTCTTTCTTCTTTTGTGTCGTAATTACTCAAAATATATTCCAATACGTTCATGTTAACCCTACCTTAATAAATACGCTATTCCTTGTAAAACGCATAAATGCAACGGATAAAAGAAATAGAAAAAGTATTTTATATTGTATTTACCCCTTTCCCCGTTATAAACAAGCAAAAAAGGAATTGCCAAAAAAGAAAAATAATTAATATTTCCGAGCGTATTAGAAAATTGCAACAAATAAATTCCTAAGCAAAGGAACAACGTTTCCGCTATCCCGATTGATTTTTGTTTTTTCAAAGGTATAGCCGTTAAAACGGGCGCAATGCAACCCCAAAAACCGAAATCGACGTTTACGTTTAGGCAAAAAATAACGGTAAATATAATTCCGACAACAAAAAAGAACATACTTAAATACGCATCGAATTCTTTTTCGTTTGCTAAACTTTCTTTAAAGTAACATAAAAAATTTATAAGTAACTCCGAAATACAAAAAGTTACCAAAATACTCATTTTGGTTTCTTTGGTAAACAAATAATAGCCCGTTTGACAAACTACGGCGAATATAAATAACGTTAAAAACCTTTTTAACCTATTTTTAGTATAATAACAGCCTTTTGCCAGAAAATACGCAAATATGGGATAAGCAATCCGCCCGATAATTCTAAAAATTTTTTGGGACGGAAAAATCATATATCCCATATGGTCTATTGCCATAGCTACGCAAGCTATTATTTTTAATGCGTTTGCAGATAAATATTTATGTTTCATACGACAATTTATTTTATCAAAAACCGTTTATAAAGTAAAGAATTTTAATATTTCCTATTGAAAGTCGTGAAAAAATAATGTAAAATATGTATAGTTTACTACTATACCTTTAAAAAATTATGTATCTTATAATATAATTTAACGATGCTAAACTATATTATAAAGTAAACTAAGGGGTAATTTATGAAAAAAATTATTATCGCGCCTTTAATTGCTTCGCTTATGTTGGCTTTAGCGTCCATAAGCGGTTGTAGCGTAGGAAACAACGGCTCTTCCTCAAAAAAGTCGAACAGTAACTCTTCCGCTATTTCTAGCGAAAGTTCGAGCGCTATTTCCGATTCTTCATCTGAAATTTCAGGCTCGGAAGAGAGTTCTTCCGAAAGCTCGGTAGAAAGTTCTTCCAGTCTTCCAGACTCCTCCAGTTCTTCCGAAAGCTCGGTAGAGAGTTCTTCCACTCTTCCAGACTCGTCCAGTTCTTCCGCAAGCTCTTCCGACAGTTCAAGTAAGCCCGAACCCATTGACTACGGCACTTTAACTATTTCCGACGTTACGGTAGAATTCGGCAAAACTGCTACTATCAACCCTGTATTTAGCACGATTAAAGAAGATATAACTTATTCTTACGATACTTCTAAAATCTCCATTAGCGGAAATACCGTTACGGGTGTAGCTCCCGAAAGCGTAGTTACGGTTACCGCTACCACCGCTCATTTATCGACGACCTTTACGGTTACCGTCGGCAAAGATTACGGCACTTTAACCATTGCCAACATTACGACTTATAACGGATTTTACGCAAAAGCTACGCCCGTATTTAGTACAGAAAGCGAAAGTATTTCTTATAGTTTCGACACTTCTAAATTAAGCGTAAGCGGAAATACCTTTACGGGTAAGAGCGTAGGAACGTTTAACGTTACTGCTACGACCGCGCACTTATCCACCACCTTTACCGTTACGGTAAAAGATACGGATTATTTAGATAGGGGCGGATATCAAAACGGCTCTACGGGATTTTTAAGTACGTTTAATTCGTTTAACGAAAACTTAAAAAATTACGCTCACGATAGCGGAGAACTTGCTATGTTTATAGGCGATTCTTTCTTCGATTCTCGTTATTTCTTCACCGATTTCTATGAAAGATTTGCTTATGAAAACGCATTCACTTTGGGCGTAAGCTCGTCTAAAGCCGACCAATGGGAATGGTATATACAAAAACTATACGCCGAAAATCCTAAAACTATCGTAATACACATAGGAACTAACGATATTTTCGACGGCGGACAAAATGCAAATCAAGTAACTGAAACTTTAAAACGTTTATTTAGCAACATTAAAGAAAACTTACCTAACACGCAAGTTTACTGGTTCTCTATCGAACCTAGACGCGCCGCAAGCGACGCAAACGGAAACGCGATTGCCGTTACGGTAAATAACAACATTAAATCTTATTTGTCTAGCAATAACGTTGCCGTTTATATGGATTCTTACACGTTCTTTAACGCACACCAAAACGACACTTATTACAGAGATACCGTTCACCCGACCACTCCGCTCGGTTACGACAAACTTATGGAAATATTATCCGAAAGCGGACATACGTTTACTAAAAACAGCAAGTTTGACGGAAAGATTTCCGATTGGACCACGTCTACTTCGGATAAATTCGACTCTTCTAAAACTATGTATTTTGCACGTGGAAAATTCCTTTACACTTCTAAGATAACCATAAACTCAACCCTTGATAACGGACACGTTACTTTAAACTTTAACAACTACGCAGGAACGAGATTTTTATTATGGAATTCTGCAAGCGACGGAAAATTCTATTTCTGCGGAGCTTCCGCTAGCGGATACGTTACCTCTTCCAGAAATTACGCAAACGTTGGACAAACGATAGAAATTGCCGTATTAAAGGCTGATAAGCACGCTTATTTATTCATAGACGGAGTTCTTCAAACCGTTTATCTAAACGCGCCTGACGTTACTAGCTTTACCGTAGGAAGCGAAAATTGTTCGGTAAGCTTTACAAACAATAAAGTCTATGCTAATTCTACTTCTGAATACGCAAATTATCTTGCAAAAGAAAACGTTTCGACTTATGAAACTTCAACGGATACAACTTCTAAAATAATAGTAGACTGCTCCGCCGGAACAGACGGAATTGCACTTGACAATTTTAGCACGGTTGACGGAACGGATACGTTCGGAACGTCCCGCGCGGTAAATAATGCAAGCGGTAAATTCGTACTCGGATTTGATTTTAATATTGCGTCGTCTTCTAACAACGGTCACATTACCATTAACTTTAACGGACTTGACAGTTCCAGATTTTTAATTTGGAATTCCGCAAGCGACGGTAAATTCTATTTTGGCGGAATTAACGGCTCGGTAAGTAACGTTTCTAGGCAATACGCTACGATAGGAAGTAATTACCACGCCGACGTTTTAGTTTACAATAAAAACGCCTATATGTTCATAAACGGGGCTTTACAAACCGTTTACACTAACGTACCCGCAGTATCTTCGTTAACACTCGGAAGCGAATCTTGTTCGGTAAGTTTTAGCAATATTACTATTTACGGTACAAGTTCGCAAAAATACACTTCTTTAATCACAAGCGAAGTAACTAATCAAGAAAACCAAAATTATACGGGTAACGCTTTTATAGATATAGCTACCGATATAGTTTTAAAACCCATTTCGGATTGGTCTACGACCGCTACCGACACTTTCTTTACGAGTAGAAATATTTCGGGCGCAAGCGGAAGCTTTTTGTTTAAATGTAACGTTTTAATTAACTCGACAAACAGCAACGGTCATATTACTATCAATATAAACAATACCGATTCTAATAGATTTATACTTTGGAACAGTCAAAACAATGGTAATTTCTACTACGGCGGAGCTTGTAACGGAAATTATATAAATACTTCTACAAAATATTCTACGACAGGCGTTAATATAGAAGTTGCAATATTATTCTCAGGTAAAAATGCATATCTATTTATTAACGGAACGTTACAAAGAGTATTTACTAATTGCCCAACCGTTGAATCTTTAACGGTAGGTAGCGAAAGTTGCGCGGTTGATTTTAGCAACGTGGAAGTTCATTCTACGTCTTCTAGCGAATATCAATCTAAATTGAGCTCGGTAAGTAGCTACGAAAACACTAACTATACTGACTGTAGCTTAATAGACGCGCAAGCGTAATAAATTTTAT
>CAJMEI010000109.1 GCA_905212395.1 uncultured Christensenella sp.
AAAAAATTTAAAAATGGTACAATCCCCCACCGCCCACTCGCTTTCGCGAGTGGGCGGTACATTTTTCGTAACACATTTTACAGTAATATTTGCAAGGATTTTAAATACAATAAACGAATAAAAAACTATTAAATAACGCTATATATTTAAGTTTAATGCGTTTTAACAAAAGTTTATCTAGCTTAAATGTAACATTTTTTTAACTTTTAACGTAGTATATATTGACCGATAAAAAACGGTCGGATAAAATAAGCCGATTTTTACCCCCAAACAAAAGAGCCGATTTTATCTTTTTCCATTTTTCATAATTCATTACTCCTTAAATATAAGCGGACGGCAAAATTCTTTGTCGTCCGCATTTTGCTTTCTATTTTTTATTCAGTCACAATTTCTATCTAAATAGAAATCCAAAACTAATAAATACTTACCAATTTAGCTAAGAGTTTTTCAAAAAAAGCTCGCTTTTAAAAGCGAGCTTAATTTTAATAGCTTAATAAATACTTTTTATAAATCGGCAAAATAGGAGAAGATTGTATTTCTTTTTCTATCTCTTCTATTTTTTCGCACTTTTTAATTTTATCGTACAATTCGTTTCTTATTTGATTTTTACCTTGCATTTTCGCAATTATCGAATAAGCTCTTTCTTTAACGTACTTTAACTTAGAAAAGTGTGCATACTCTACTTCTACAATATATTCGTTTTCAAACTTATAATTATTTAGTTCTACTTTTATGCAATCGCCCTCCGAAACACAACCGTAAGTTAAGCGTTCGTTGCAATAGCACTGCGCGCAACCCGTTTGAATATTCTTAAAAAGTAGCTCTATATTTCGATTATCGGTAGAATTTGCTCCGATATGGTTGATTGTAACGTATTGTTTTTGCCCGTCGTTATGCGTCCTAAAAATCGTTTCCGAACTGCCCGAAGGAGTATCTTCGTATAAAACGAATTCGCCGTTACCGTTAAAGATTTCTACAGATAACTTTTCGGGATTTTCTATACTGTTTCCAGCGTCTTTGCTTTTTACTATTACCGCTCCCTCCTTAGCGAATACGGGAATAGAATCTAAATACCTATAAACGGTTACTTCTCTTTCGCCTTCGAATACTTCTCCCGTAAAAATATCCGTCCATTTGCCTTCCGGGAACCAAACTTTTACGCTAGATAATCCGTTTTGCGAGGGCGTGGTTATAGGAGCGACCAAAAGCCCGCCGAAAAAGTATTCGTTTTTATATTTATACGCTTGCGCTTTTTCGGGATAATAATAGTATAAAGGCTCAACTAACATTTCGCCTTGCGTATGACACTTATAGTTTAAAGAATATAAAAACGGAATTAAACTATGTCTTAATCTCAACGCTTTTGCAGTAAGTTCGCCTATGCCGTTGGGATAGTACCAAGGCTCTTTACTCATCATTTTATCGTTACAGCAATGTAGCCTTAATATAGGAGAGAATACCCCGTATTGTACGCTACGCAAGTATAATTCGTCGCATTTTTCACCCCAAAAATGTCCGCCTATATCGTGCGACCACCAACCGTAGCCGATATTGCTTGCAGTAGCGGTAAAATACGGCAAATAATTTAGCGTTTTCCAAGTTATTAAAGTGTCGCCTGAAAATCCTAACGGATACCTTTGCGCGCCTGCTCCGCAAAATCTTGACAAAATTACGGGATTGCCTTGCTTTTTAGCGTCTAAATAATGATAGTGATTTAGTAGTAGCAATGGGTCTACGCCCTTTTTCGCGCTATTGTTTCCCTGTTGCCAATCTATCCACCAAAAATCTACGCCGTCCTTTTCATAGGGGTTATGAATTATTTCAAAATAGTTTTTTATAAACTTTTCGTCCGTTAAATCAAATTTTATTACTTGTTGAGTTTCGGGGTCTATTCCCATTGCGGTAGCAAAATCTTTATAACAGTCTTCAAACCACCTTACGCCAAGGGCCGGGTGCAAATTTAGCGTGATTTTTAAATTTCTATCTTTAACTTTTCTTAAAAATCTTTTATAGTCGGGGAAGAGTTCTTTATTCCAACTGTACCCCGTCCAACCATCGTTTCCGCCGTAATATTCGGTATTTTTCCCGCTTTTGGTTATTTCGAAATCTTTATCGAGCGTAGTAGAATAATGCCAGTCCATATCGATAGTCGCAACCGTTAAAGGAATAGAATTTTCGGCAAACTTATCTAATAAGCTTAAATAACTTTTTTCGTTATAAACGTAGTATCTACTCCACCAATTCCCTAAAACGTATCTTGGTAACATCGGGGTTTGACCACTTATAGCCAAAAAGTCTTTTACCGCTTGTTTATAATCCGTTCCGTAAGCGAAAACGTAAAAATCTTGCTCTTTATGCGCTCTTGTAGCAAAAAGTCCGTCGTCGTTTAAAATGCAAGAATCGTCGTTTAAAACTGCAACTCCGTTTTTAGATACTACGCCCGTACACAACTCTATTTGCTTATTCGTATTAAAAAGCGTATCTCCGTCGCATTGGTCAAGAGTTCTGAAAGTGCCAAGTAAATTGCCTTTATTGTCAAGCTTTACTTTTTTACCGTTTAATAAAACGTAGCTATGAGATATTTCGTCTAACAAATAAAGTTCACAGGCAGAAGTTTTAATTCTTATAAAGTTTTTGCCTTTATTTACTTCTTTTTCTACTTTTCCTAAATCTCTATACCAAACGCAAGCGGTAGCGCTATCGCAAAAAGTTTTTTTATTGTCTATTTCTATCCTAAATAACCTTTCGGTTATTACGGTAATTCTAAACTTATCGCGTACGATTACGTTATCCTTATTTGCAAGCGGATTGGTTTTTACGATTAAATGTTTTTCCAACATAGTATTCACCTTTAAAGCCTTTTGTAAACTTTAAAAAAATTATAACAAATCTATTAAACTTTTGCAATATAAAAACGCAACTAAAAGTCTATTTTCTTGACATTAAAACCTTATTAGTGTAAAATTCATATATAATATTAAGGTGTAAAATGATTGATTTAGAAAGACAAAGCGAAAATTTAATGGCTACGTACCATGCCGACGAAGGGAAAATTATTCCCGACAAACAAGCGCTTATTAAAATTATAGAAGACGTTAGAACACTACTTTTCCCGCACCATTTTGGAAAGGAAAAGATAAACGCGCAAAACGGCAAGGAACTTATAAAAAACAGGCTGATTTCTTTAAGAAACGAGCTTATGAAACAATTATGCCTTGCGTACGGTTGTGAAACGAATAAAAACTGCAAATGCGACAAACCCGAAAAATTTTGCGACGATTTTATAGAATTTCTCCCCACTCTCAGAAAAATTTTAGACGACGATATAACCGCAACTTTAAACGGCGACCCCGCGGCTGAAAATATAGACCAAATTATATTTTGCTATCCCGGAATTTACGCCATTTCGGTTTATAGAATCGCGCACTTTTTCCACGAAAGAAAAGTGCCCGTTATACCCCGTATTTTAACCGAACACGCCCACAGCGTAACGGGAATAGATATTCACCCCGGAGCAGAAATAGGTAGATTTTTCTTTATCGACCACGGCACGGGAATCGTTATAGGGGAAACCACCGTTATAGGCGACCACGTTAAAATTTATCAAGGCGTAACGCTCGGTGCGTTGTCTATTAAAAACAGAGAAGCTACTCTCGGCAAAAAAAGACACCCCACCATTTGCGACAACGTTACAATTTACTCTAACGTTTCCATTCTCGGCGGAGATACGATAATAGGTAAAAACTCTATAATCGGCGGTAGCGCGTTTATCACGCACTCCATAGAAGAAAACACCAAAGTATCGGCGGAACTTCCTAAACTTACAATGGGGAAAAGAAAACATAATTAATTTAAAAAAAACGGTCTATATGACCGTTTTTACTATTTTTAGCATATATTAGATACGCATTTTTCTTTTATAAAGTTTTATTTTTCTTCTATTTTCTATCGACCTGTTTTATAACTTTCCATCCTTCAATTAGTTTTTCTAAACTAAATTTAGCGTTTGCAGAGGAAGTAGACGGCAATAAAATGTATTCGTAATCAGGGAAAAACTTTTTAAAATATTTTTCCGCCGTTTTGCCGTTTATATATATTTTTTGAATTTTGGCAGTATTTAATATAACGTGTATATCGCAAGGCTTTGCTTGCTTGATAGAACTATCACTACTTTTATTTATAACGCAACTACTAATAACGTCCCATAAAGCAATATCGTTTTTTAATAAAAAATTCTTTTTATCTTCGTGAGAAATAACTTCGGTATCATATAAAGCCGATAATACTTTCCAAAATCTATTGTTAGGATTATCGTAAAAAAACTCGTTATTTCTAGATATGACAGACGGAAAAGAGCCTAAAATTAGAATTTTTGAATTTTCGTCGTAGACGGGCGAAATATTGTGTTTAATAAAAATTTCATTCATAGTTTATTGAAAATTTAGTTTACAAAGATTTTTT
>CAJMEI010000110.1 GCA_905212395.1 uncultured Christensenella sp.
CGGGACAAATTAAATATGGATTAGGGTCAGTTACTACATATTTGACTAAATATTTGAATACTATGCATGGGTCAAATTTTGTAAGTCGTAGCATGCATAATGATTTAGTTCAGATGTATTTAGAATGTGGAATTATTGGATCAACCATTTTTACATATGTTTATATGAAAGCAGCAGCGGTTAGTAGAATGTCTTTTGTGTTAATGAGTTATATATTTTTTGAATGTTATTTTAATCATCTTTTTGGAGCAGGGTGTACACATATTTGGATTTTAACATATTTGATGATGTCAGTAGCAGGTATAACAACGAAAAATAAAGAAATAATACCTGCCCACATAATAATTAAATCGCCGTTTAAAGCATTAGTTGCGTTTATCGTCCCGAAAATTCCTACAAATCCACTAGTACCCATTCCGCCACCCGAAGCGTTACAATGAATTCTGAACACGCAAGTAGCCAAAGGTCCTGCTATTGCGCTAGCGATAATAGGCGGAACGAAAACCAAAGGCTTTCTCATAATATTAGGTATTTGCAACATACTCGTTCCCAATCCTTGCGAAACAAGACCGCCCCAACCGTTTTCTCTAAACGATAAAACGGCAAATCCTACCATTTGGCACGCGCATCCGACAACCGCCGCGCCACCTGCAAGCAACATATATTCGCTTGTGTTTCCGCTTGCAACGGCAACCCAAATTGCGGCGGAACTTGTAGGCATTGTAAGAAGAATTCCCATAACTACGGAAATAACTATTCCCATAATATACGGATTCCATTTAGTTGCTATTTCTATACCTTTTCCTAATTTTTTTATAAGCCAAATAAACGGATAAGCGACGTATAGCCCGATTAAAGCTGAAAATATACAAGTTAAGGGAACTAATAGAATGTCTAATTTTGTTTTACCTGCAATTAAATTTCCGACTTCTGCGGAAATCAAAGCGCAAACGTACGCGCCGATAGGATTGCCCGGTAAACCTTTACTTATTAAAACCGAAACGTCCGCCATACTACCGCCGTTAAAAGACGAACCTAAAAGCTGTTCGCTGTAAGCACCCATAAATCCTGCAACGGCGCAAGCAAACATAACCATTTTGTTACATTTTAAATAGTACGCAATTCCTACGCCTATTCCCGCTCCCATAAGGACGGACGCAACTTGACCGAGAAGTATTAAAAAATTACCTACCGCGTTAGGTGAAAAAATTTTATTTATAACGTCCGAACCGAGCGTTTTAACAATTGTTCCGGCAATAAGAGTAACAAAAAGCCCCTGAGCCATACCGGTAAAAGCGTCAATAAAATAACGCTTTGGTAACGTTTTAAAATAGTTCTTCATTTTTTCTCCTTAAAAGTTTTATTATATTTCAATTTCTATTAGTTTGTGATTGACTAAATCGCACGACGTAAGGTAATATTTTATACCGTTTTTTTCAACTAATAATTCCGCCTTACAGTCTTTACCATGCAGATGTCCGTAAACTACCGCGTCGGCTTTATACTGTTCAAATAATTCCGTAAAAGGCGAGTCGTTTCTATTTAAATCGAACGGCGGATAGTGAATTAAACAAATAAGCTTATCCCCTTGCTCTCTCTTTTTTTCGGCGTCTTTTAACGCTAAACGAAATCTCTCTACTTCCCTTAAAACAATTTTTTTGTCTTGTTCGTCGCTCATATTTTCAAGCGTCCAACCGCGAGAACCGCAAAAAACGTAATTACCTATTTTTACCGAATCGTTTTGTAGCGCGTAAAACTTATCTTTAAACGCGTTTCTTACTTTTCCTATACCGTTCCACCAGTAGTCGTGATTGCCTTTAATGATAATTTTTTTACCTTTTAAATAGGCTACGCTATCTAAATCTTTAACGGCGTCTTCTAATTTCATCGCCCAACTTAAATCGCCAGCAATTAAAACTATATCGTCGTCGCCGACTTTTTCTTGCCAGTCAGCTTTTATTTTTTCCATATATCCGTCCCAACGCTTGCCAAAAACTTCCATGGGTTTAGTTCCGTCGGTAGATATATGTAAATCGCTTATTGCAAAAATTTTCATTTCGGCTCCCACTGTTTAGATTTTTAAATCTATTTGTTTTATTTTAACATTATTGATAAATATTGTCAAAAAAAATACGCTCTTCTTTTCAGAAGAGCGTAAAAAACTATGGTTTTTATGTATTATTATTGTTACTTCCCGGATATAACGGCAGTTCGAAAAAGCCTGAACAAACTTCTTGCGAATATTCGTTACAAGGAGGAATTGTAGTGTATCCGTAAGACGGAACTAAAAGTTCTGCGTCCATAACTATTTTTAAAATAATCGTAACGCAACTAGTTACGGAGAATTGATTTTCCGGAATATAAGTACCTTCGGGCGCGACTAAGGATACTACAGCGTCTAAATTATAAGGAATTACAGACGGTTCGGGCACGAAAAGTATTACGTCTTGCGTGAAAGTCGCAACGCCGTTCCCTATTCCTTCTACACCGTTTGCGTCTGTGTAAATTACTTCTACGGGAATTCCTATTTGCGCTTGCACCCTTGCGAAAGATGGTCTGTCGGGAAGTCTTTCTATAGAAACGTTAGTTAAATTTGCCGTTGTAGACGTACTTTTTGCCGAAACAAAAGTTAAAGGATAAACGGGGTTAGCGGGATAATTATCCGTTAAGCTTATTAAAACGTTATCCTCTTGTCCTTGTTTAAGGCAAGCGTCGAAAACTTTTTTTACTTGAATACATACTTTTTCGCAAAGCCCGTTTAACGGATTACCCGTAATCGGCCCGGGACTTCTATCCGATTGAAAATTTGAAAAAAATGACATACGTAACAAATATTTGCTAGTAGACAACCTAATACCAGTAAAGAAAAATGAAGAATATATTGTAGATATTATAGATAACGGTTATGAAGGAGAAGGCATAGCTAAAATAAATGACTATATAATATTTATACCACAAGCAATAAAAGGTGAAAAATGTAAAATACTAATATTAAAAACTACTGCATCTCATGGATTTGGTAAAATATTAGAGATATTAGAAACCGCTTCAAGCAGAGAAAAAGTAGATTGTAGCACATATACAAGATGTGGAGGATGCAATTTAAGACATATAAGTTATCAAACAACATTAAGGATGAAACAGGAAGTAGTTCAAAATTTAGCAAATAAAACATTGAAACAAAAAATTGCAGTACAAAATACAATAGGAATGAAAAATCCGTACAACTATAGAAACAAAGCACAATACCCATTAGGCTATGCCAAAAACGGAGAAGTAGTTACAGGAATATTTGCGGCTAGAACACATGAAGTAATTCCAATGAAAGAATGTAAAATTCAAAACCCTATATCAGAACAAATTGCAACAACAATTGTAGAATTCTTAAACCAAAACAAAATATCTGTATATAACGAAAAGACAGGAAAAGGTTTGTTTAGACATATTGTAATAAAAGTTGGTATAAAAACTAAAGAGATAATGTGCGTATTAGTTATAAATGGAGAAAATATACCAAAAGAAAAAGAATTAGTAGAATGTATAATAGATGGTTTAAAACAAAGTGAATTCAAACTAAAAACAGTTGTAAAAAATATAAATACTAAAAACACAAATGTAATACTAGGAAATAAAAATATTACCATATATGGTGATGGCTATATTTATGACAAACTAGGAGATTATACATTCAAAATTTCGCCAATGTCATTTTATCAAACTAATCCTGTACAAACAGAAGTTTTGTACAACAAAGCAATTGAGGGAGCAAACTTAAAAGCAGATGATATTTTACTTGATCTATATTGTGGAATAGGAACAATAGGAATATATGCTTCAAAGTTTGTAAAAAAGGTATATGGAATTGAAATTGTAGAACAAGCAATTGAAGACGCAAAAGAAAATGCAAAAATAAATAATATAGAAAATATAGAATTTACTTGTGGAGATGTAGAAAAAGTTTTGGAAAACTTATTACATGAAAAACATATAACTCCAAATGTTGTATTTGTAGATCCACCAAGAAGAGGTTTAGATGATACTACAATAAATAACATATTAAAATTAAGCCCAGAAAAATTAGTATATATAAGTTGCAATCCAGCAACAATGGTAAGAGATTTATCAAAACTAGAAGAAAAATACAACATAAAAGAAATACAACCAGTAGACATGTTCCCTTTCACGTCGCATGTTGAGTGTGTTTCAGTAATACATCGAAGAAGCTTTGAAAAATAAAGCTTTTTGTTTTTAGACGAAACTAAAATGGACGAATTATATTTAATCATCCTTTTTCTAAAATTTAAGTGTAGAATTGCTACAACCTTTAATAAATGGAGATAGAACAGCTGATATGACTGATATAATAACAAATGTAATCGGTGGAATTATTGGATATGTGATATATTTGATTTTTAGACCATTATTAATTAAAATATTAAAATA
>CAJMEI010000111.1 GCA_905212395.1 uncultured Christensenella sp.
ATTTTTCGACTTTCAAAGCGAGAACGTAAAAGGCTTTTTAATATACGTCGACTCTATTATCGATAGAGAAAATTTAGGGGAACTCGTTTTAAAACCATTAAACGTTTTAGAGGGGAAAATAGACGAAAACATCGTGCGCCAAACGATTAAAAACGCAAACGTATCTTTAAGCGAAGATTTTAACGAAACTGTAGAAAAAATTTTAAACGGAAACGTTTGTTTGTTTATAGAAAATTGCAAAAAAGCAATTCTCGTGGACCTTAGAAAATACGAAGTTCGCGCCGTTGCCGAACCGCCTACTTCCTGCGTTATAAAAGGCCCGAGAGAAGGTTTTAACGAAAGTATAAAAACTAATTTAAGCCTAATTAGGCGAAGAGTTAAAAACCCCGATTTAACAGTACAGTATTTTACTTTGGGCAGGCAAAGCAAAACGAACGTGGCTATAGCCTACCTTGAAAATATCGCAAGCGACGAAATAGTCGAAGAAGTAAAGAAAAGGCTTAACAAAATAGACATTGACAATATTCCCGACAGTTCTTACGTGGCAAAACTTATTTGCGACAATAAAAACTCGCTTTTTCACCAAACGGGAAGCACTGAAAAGCCCGACGTTTTGTGCGCGAAAATGATGGAAGGAAGAATTGCCGTAATAGTAGACGGCTCGCCTATCGTCATAACCGTTCCTTATTTATTTATAGAAGATTTCCAAAACTCGGAAGACTACTTTAAAAGCGACTTTAAAGCCAATATGGAAAGAATGCTAAGAATAATTGCGTTAATCGTCGCGGTGTATCTACCCTGTATTTACGTCGCTTCTCAGCTATACCATTTAGAGTTTATTCCGCTAAAATTTTTAATTACGGTAGTAAACAGCGTAAAAGGCATTCCGTTATCGCCCGGATACGAAATGTTTTTTACTCTTTTAATATTTGAAATTTTAAATCAAGCGAGCGTAAGAATGCCAAAATACGTAGGTATGGCGTTAAGCGTTGTCGGCGCGTTGGTACTTGGGGAAACGGCGGTAAACGCGGGGATTGTTTCCAGCCCGACGATACTTATTATGGCTTTATCGGGAATTTGTCTTTACAGCGTTCCCGAACTCGTAGATTCTTTGGCGGTTTTAAGATTCGGACTTTTAGTGGTGGCGGGAACGTTCGGCGGATTCGGAATAATAACGGCTTCTAGTTTTATTTTAATATATTTAGCTTCTCTAGAAAGCTTTACCGTTCCGTTTTTATCCCCTTACGCTCCGTTTTTACCGCAAGACGTTAAAGACGGAATTATTATGGACAGAATAGATAAAATGGAAGACAGACCCTTATCACTAAAACCCAAAAACAAAACGAGAATAAAAGTAAACGAAAAAAACTAACCGTTTTTAAACGGAGTGTAACAAAAAAGGTGATTAAATGAACAAAATAAACAAAACTTATCGTTATAATTCAACGCTTCATTTATGCTTGTTGTTCTTCGCAATTATTCCGGTAACCAAAATGGTGTCTTTGCCGTGTTTCTTATCCGAATTCTGCGGGCGTTCGCTTTGGATTTCGGGAATTATATCAACGATTATTGACACGTGTCTAGCTTTATATATGGCGTATTTAAGGCATAAAATGCAAAAACCCGTTTCTCAATTATTAGAAGAAACGATAGGAAAAACAGCCACGAAAGTACTTTTTGTCATTTATAGTTTACTCTTTATCAGCCGAAGTTTAATTTTCGTTTCGGGTGAAAAATATTTTATAGAAACGACCTATTACGAAGAAACGGCTTTCGGATTCGTATTTATTCCGTTTTTTCTTATAGTGTTTTATTTTTGCATTAAAGGACTAAAACCATACGAAAGACTATCGCTTTTTTTAGTTATTTTTACCGTTTTGGGAATAGCTTTAATTATTTTTTTATCGGTAGGAGAAATGAGAATAAACTTTATTCTGCCTATAAAACCAACTCCTTTAAAAGGTATATTAAAAGGAAGCTTATTCAACTTTACCTTTGGCGGAGAAGGAATATATTTGCTGTTTTTCACAGGAAAACCGAATACCGAAAAAAAGCCCGTTTTTTATTTGGTAATATCGTTTTTGTCCGCCTATACGTTGATTATCGTGTTTTTTGTTTTCTTTTACGCCACGTTTGGACCTATTGCACAAACAAAACTTTTCGCTATGGCGCAAATGGCGCATTACAGCGATATTTTATCCGGCGTGGGAAGAGTAGATACCATTGCGGTTTTTATGATAGATTTCGTAAGGCTGTTTGCTTTAACGCTTCCGCTAAGCGTTTCGGCGGAAATGCTTAAATACGTTTTTGGCGAAAATAAAAAAACAAATTTTACGATTGCGGGAGTAATTGCGATCATTTGCTTTGTATTTACCTACTTTTTCGGAACGCAGTTTATTCACTGGTTTAACGTTTTTTATAAATTCGTTTTGCCGTTTTTTATATTTTTCGTGTATTTTTTACCGTTATTTCTATTTATATTGATAAAAAAGGCAAACGAAAAACCTAACGGAGTGTTGGAGAAAAAATGAAAAAATTTGGATTTAAAAGCGTAGCTTTAATTTTTATAATTATTTTAGGGCTGTTTTTAACGAATAACGGCGGACTTATTCAAATAGAAAAAACCGCAATCGTTTCCGCGATAGGAATTGACGAAGAAAACGGCGAGCTAGTTATTACCGCGCAAGTTATTCTTCCGCAAGCAAGCGACACGTCAGAAAACGCGAAAGCCGTAGTTTCGGGAACGGGAGCGACGATAGGTTCGGCAATAGACAATATCGGTAACGATACGGGTTGGTATCCTAAACTTTCTTTTTGCAAGATTATAATAGTAAATCAAGCTATCGTAGACGAGAAAATTTCAGAAGTGATAAATTATCTTTTATATAGCACAAAAATTTACGATTCCGTACTTCTTTGCGCAAGTAAACAGTCCGCAAAAGACGTTTTAACCGCCACTTCTCCGCTGGATATTTTATCGGCTTACTCCTTAGAAAAAATATTCCTTAAAAACCCCGGCAAGGCAAGCAACGTATTTTACACAAGAGCAAAAGACTTAGCCGAAAATATGACTTCTTTATCGAAATCGGGAATGATGCCCTTAATAGATATTGACAATAACGACGATATAGGAAAGGTAGAACCCACCGAAAAACCGCCCGAAGAAAGCTTAAAAGACGTAATTTTTAAAAGTTACGAAACTCTTTTATTTAACGAAGGTAAAATTTCGGGGCAATTAAGTAAAACTCAAACGCAAACTTATAATTTTTTATATAAAGATATGCAAGAAAGTTATTACTCCGTATCTTACGGAAACACCGACGCGCTACTTAGAATTAACGACAGCAAGCGAAAAGTTAAAATTACTTGCGACAACCAAAACATTTATTTGTCTTTAACTCTCGAACTTAAAGCAACTTTGGTAGAAATAAAGAAAAACGAAGAAATTATTCTTCTACCCACCCCTAAAATTTTACCGAAAGAACTAACAGATAACGCAAGCCTGCAATTAAAAAATTCGATTATTTCACTGTTCGATACAATGAAAGACACAAAAAGCGATATATTTTTCATAAGGGAAAGCCTTTACGAAAAACACCCCGTAAAATATAAAAATTTATCGCAAAACTATTTGGAAAGAATAAAATTTTCAGTTAACGCAAGCGTTTCGAGTCCCGATAAAAAATAATCTAAATTTCTTGCAAAGTTTTTTTAATTATGCTAATATTGCCTTATGAGTTACGATATATTACTTCTCGACAACGACAGAACGCTTTTAGATTTCGATAAAGGCGAAAAAAAAGCCGTAACGGATTCGTTAAAAAGCTTTAACGTAAGGGCAAATAAAAAAATTTGCAAGAATTACGCCGAAATAAACAATTCTTTATGGCTAGAACACGAAAAAGGGCTGATTGAAAAAAAAGATTTAATAGTAAAACGCTTTAAAATTTTGTTTGAAAAATATTCTTTAAATATAGACCCCGTAGCTTTCAGCGTAGTTTACGAACATAATTTAGCTAAATCCACTCAACGCATAAAACACGCGAAAAAACTTTTACTTAAACTAAAAAAACTAGGTAAACGCGTTTACGTCGTAACAAACGGAACGGCAACCGTACAAAACAGCCGTTTAGATTTGTCGGGACTAAGAAAATATTTTTCGGGCGTTTTTATCAGCGAAGAAACGGGCTACGCCAAACCCGACGCAAGATATTTCGAATACTGTTTTAGTCATATAGACAATTTCGATAAAGAAAAAACGCTTCTCGTAGGGGATAGTGAATCGGCAGATATTCAAGGCGCGAAAAACGCAGGCATAAAAAGTTGTTTGTTTTCTCCACACGGTGTAAAACCAACGCAAGCCGACTACGTTATTACGGATTTGTTACAGCTGTTAAAAATCATTTAAATTTCTCGCCGTCGAAATTTCGACGGCGA
>CAJMEI010000112.1 GCA_905212395.1 uncultured Christensenella sp.
TTTGTCTAAAAGTCTTTTTTTGTTTTGCCAATCTCTTCTTTTTTGATTTGCTAAAAATTTTATTATTATCGCATAGTTTTTGATTTATAAAAGAATAAAAAGGTTCTTTTACGAAATGTTCTCCGTTAACGGTTACTTTATCCCTGACTTGTGCGTATGTAGAAAGATTTAACTCCGGTATATCGCCTAACGTTAAATAAGAATGTCCGTTAAAGCAATACGGTATTGAGCAACAGCAACCTACGGGTTTTAATGGTAATTTTTTTACTTTATAAATATTTCCAATTGCTTCTTTACCATAACAAGGATAAATATCTCCCGATAAAAGAACAATATTGTAAGACCAACACCCGGCATAGCAGTATTCTTTACGTTTAACGTGTAAAAGTTGCTTTTTTACATTAAATAACTCTGAATTGTATTTACCCCAAAAATCAAGGTATTCCTTTTCGGTTTTTTCCGTTAAAATATCTATTTCTACTTTTGAATCGTTTCTCGCAATGGTAAAGTTTGGTTCAATCCCCAACTCTTTTCTTGCAAGAGCAATTAAATCGTCGGCATTTGCTTCCAATTTATCATAAGGAGTCACCTCGAAAAAAATAGAACAACCGGACATATAAGCTTTTTTTATATTGTTGAAAAAAACGTCGAACAAATTCAAACGTTTCAATTCTAAATAATGATAGGACACTTTAAAAGCAAGCCTACCGAGTAATTCTTTATTCCAAGTGATTATTTCATCAAAAGCTTTTGTTACAGTCCCATTAGTAACTACGGAAACATAATGACCGTTTTCTAAAATCGTTTTAATGATGGGTAAAATTTCTAAATTTAAAAGAGTTTCTCCTCCCGCACACAAATTTATTAAACAGCACCCACCCAACTTTTTTTTTGAAAATGCGTCTTTTACTAAGGGTTGTATTTTTTTTAACGATTGTATTTTATTACTGTTTCCGCCCTGTACGGAAATATAACAATATTCACATTTAAAATTACAAATTTCCGTAGGGACATATACATCTAAAAAACGAATTAATTTATCCATTTTTTTCCTCCACTTTTAATTCATTACCGAATACCCTTCCCCAATAAGTTACGTTCCATTCCATTTTTTGATTGAAATCGTCGTTTGATTTTATAGAAAAAGCAAAAACCTCGTTTAATCCGTCTAATGAATAATCTTTTCCTTCTTTCTCAATAAAAATAACAAAAGCTAACGTATAGCTTCCGACGGCAATATTAGAAATATCAAAATCTATTTTTAACGTTTTTTCTTCTCCCGCACTTATATCAAACAATTTATCGCTTAAAGCCATGGTAACAGGTTCAAGTAAAGAAGTCTTTAAAATTACCCTTAACTGCACGTTAGAATAATCTTTTTCGCTTTTTATCGTCAATTCCCCTTTTAATCTGTCCCCAACGGTATAAACGCACCCGTTATCATCCAAAGAAAGATATTTTATCATTCTACAGCCTTTATCTCTCATAAATTCAGAATTTCTCGAGAACACGGATAAATTTACTTCTTTTTCATCCTTTTCTTTTTTGCCGTAATAAATATTTATACCCTCTTCTACATCCCCTTCAAAAATAACCTGTCCGTTAGATAAAACCACACACTTGTCGCACAGTTGACGTATCGTACTCATATTGTGACTTACGTAAATTATTGTTTTACCGCTGTTAGCCACGTCTCTCATTTTTTTAATACATTTTTGCTGAAAGTTTATATCTCCTACGGCTAATACTTCGTCCATAAGCAAAATTTCTGCGTCCAGGTGAGAAGCTACCGCAAATGCAAGTTTTACAAACATTCCGGAACTGTACCTTTTTACAGGAGTGTCTATAAACTCTCTTACTTCTGAAAAATCTATTATACTTTCTATCTTAGCGTCAATTTCTTTTTTAGTCATTCCGAGTATCGCGCCGTTCATATAAACGTTTTCTCTACCTGTAAGTTCGCCGTGAAAACCCGTGCCGACTTCCAGCATAGAAGCTACTCTGCCGTTTAAAAAGATTTTACCTTTCGTAGGAGCTGTTACCCTTGTAATTAACTTTAACAGCGTAGATTTTCCCGCGCCGTTGTGTCCTATTAGCCCTATGGCTTCGCCTTTTTTTACTTCGAACGATACGCCGTTTAAAGCTTTAAATTTTTCGCCTTTATTATAATTTTTGGCTCCTATCCTTCTCGTTGGGTCTTCTTTTTTGCGAATTTTTGCCCAAAAACGTTGTAAGGCTTCTTTTACCGTAGTTCCGCCTATTTCGCCGAGTTTATACTCCTTTTCGACGTTTTCTATTTTAATCATTATTTCGTCCATACTTTTCTCCGATTAAATAGTATCCATAAAAGTTCTTTCCGTTTTAGAGAAAAGAATTAACCCTAAAAATAAAAACGCTATAGTAAACAACCAGCTTAAACCGTAAAATCCCAAATTAAAATATCCGTACCCGAAAAATCCGTAACGGAACGTAGTTATTATAGGCGTTACGGGATTACACATATACAAATTAAAAATAACGGGTTTTGTTTTACTTACCAAATCCAATCCGTAAGCGACGGGGGTGGCGTACTGTAACAAAATTAAACCAAATCCGACCAAATTCATTAAATCTCTATATTTTGTCGTTAAAGACGAAACTATAATTCCCAAACCCATTCCGAGTAGCATAAGTTGCAAAATGCAAACGGGAACGAGTAATAACATAGGCGTTAATTTCATATCGAAATCGCCCCAAATAAAACACCCTATCCAAATTAATAAGTACATAACGAATTGAATAAAGAAATTTACAAACTGCGACAAGGTAGACGCTATCGGAGAAACGAGTCTAGGATAATACACTTTACCCATTATCGCGCTGTTTGAAACGAATACGGATGAATTTGTCGTTACCGTATTCGCGAATAAACTCCAACAAATAGTACCCGACATGTAAAATAAAAATCCGGGAATTTTAATCGTTTCCGCAAGTTTTACGTCCGCCGTGGTAAGATTTGCAAGCGAACCGAATACCAACGTAAATATTACCGTAGTAAATAAAGGCTGAATAATAGCCCAAAGATACCCTAGCGCTGTTTGTTTGTATCTTGAAATAAAATCCCTTTTTACGAATAAAAAAATTAAGTCTTTATAGCGAAAAGTTTCTTTAAGTTTTAAATCAAAAAGTTTATGTCTGGAATTTATTTCAACTTTAAATTTTTGCATAAGTTCTCCTAAAAACAACTCTTTTTATTTTAGCATAATTGCGTCTATATGTCAATTTTTGAAACATTTTATCAATTTATATATTTCCGTTTGGCTTGGCATAATTTAGTTATAAAAAGTTTATCCAAATTTGTAAGCTTATAATTTTTTTGATAAATTAAAACGTCTTTATAAACTTTTTTATTTTCTTCACATTCTAGTTGCACTAAACCGTAACGCTCCAAAATATCTTGCGGGACGGGAGATACCCACATAAAAGTTTCGGTATTTGTAGACAGAACTTCAAACTGACTAGCCCTTTCAAATACGAAAATTCTTTTTGAAATATTGTCGGGCAACTCTTCTTTTTTTATTTCCGCTAACGTCACGCTCGGAGCGTAAGGGTCTGCGTGAGCTATTTCTATTAATGGTTCTAAATCGCTAAATTTTACTTTTTCGATTTTTGTGAGTGGACTTTCTTTGTTGACGAGTAACACGTAATTAAATTCCGTAATCATTTCATACGCCAAATTTTTATTTTCAATAGTTTGCTTAAAATATTTGTCAAAAACCGTAGCGTATCTGATAATTCCGAACTTATACCCTTTTTCCAAAACGTTTGTCAGCGTACGTTGATTGTTGGTTTCTTTATAATAAACTTCGCATTTCTCTTCTTTAACTAATTCTTTGCTAAATTCCGCAAAAGCGTTGCAAATATAACTCGCCCTAGGAACGGATATGGAAAATACGATTTTATTCGTCTTTTCACCCTTAAATTGTTCTTCTATATAACTTATCTCTTTTAAAAGTTTTTCTCCGTAAGAAATAAGTCTTTCTCCGTCGGGCGTGAGAGTTACGCCTTTCGTATTTCTATCGAAAATTACTATATTAAGTTCTTTTTCAAGTTCTTTTATAGCCCTAGATAGATTTGGCTGAGCAATAAAAAGTTGTTCCTGCGCTTTGCTTAAAGAACCTGCCTTCGCAACCGTTACGGCATATTTCAAATAAACTATGTTCATGTATCTCGCTCCTAATCGAGTAAAAAAACAAATGACAATATAAATAAAATGATTAATGTAACCGTTAAACACAGTAATGACGATTATTACATAAGATATTTGAAATTATCCAACGGACTTTTTACAACCGTTGATGTGACAAATGACGGTTCATCAAAATCTCTCAGCAAAGATTTTCATACAATCGGAGAGATTGAGTTTAATTACGGAGCAGGTATATATG
>CAJMEI010000113.1 GCA_905212395.1 uncultured Christensenella sp.
TGACGAGAAAAATTATCCGACGAAAACAATTATTCTGTCCGGCTACAGTGAATTTGAATATGCTCAGCAGGCGCTCCGCTATGGAGTGACAGAATACCTCGTAAAGCCTATCCTGAAAAAGGATTTCCAGATATCACTGGAACATGTGATGGAAAAATTTTTCGAAAAAGAAGAAAGTTTTCCAGACGACGGTATTTCGGCCGTGAAAAAGTATATCGCAGAGCATGTGGGCGAAGATCTCTCACTGGAAATTTTAGGAGAAGTGGCGCATCTGCATCCGGCGTATCTGTCAAAAACATTTAAAGAAGAGACAGGGAAAAATCTTTCCGCGTATATTACGGATGTGAAGATGGAAAAAGCGGCAGAACTGCTCAGCGGAACAGATCGATGGGTACATGAAATCATGGAAAGCGTAGGATATCAGAAGAGCCAGTATTTTTCAAAAATTTTTAAAGAAAAATACATAACCGTAAAAAATTTATTAAAAGACGAAATTTTTGCAATAGAGAACGCAAAACTTACCGCAGAAGGAGTTTTACCCATAATTATAAGTAATACCGATAAAAGTATATTCGAACAAAAAATACTTTTGTTAGGCGGTGGTAGAATAACCAAAGCGTGCTGTGTTTTATTTAAAAAACTTGGGGTAAATTGTTCTGTTGCAAGTTTTTCTCAAAGCGAATATTTTAACGCGTTTTATTATAGCGATAAGCAGTATTTGGGCAACGATTTTTATAAGGAAGTCGGGCTATATGACGTTATAATCAATACTAGACCTTTCTTATATATTAAAGACGATAAAGTCGATAAAATAAAAAAAGACGCTTTGTTTATTGAAACGGCTTCCGAAAATTGCTTAAACGTAACAAGCGTAAAAAATTTTAAATATTTTCTTGCTCCCAAGTTACCGCAAAAATTTTCTCCTTACAGCGCGGGGAAAATTATTGCCGAAAAAATATTAGGGGATATAAATGATTAAAAACGTAGGATTTGCAATAACGGGTTCGTTTTGCATGCATAAAAAAATTTTAAAAGTTTTACGAACGCTAAAAGAAAAAGGATACAACGTTATTCCAATCGTTACGGATAACGTTTTTTATACCGATACTAGATTCGGGAAATCAAAGGATTTTATAGAAGAAGTAGAAACTATAACCGAAAAAAAGGTTGTAAAAACCATCGTGGAAGCAGAACCTTTCGGACCAAAAAATTTAATAGATATATTAATAATCGCGCCGTGTACGGGAAACACGCTTTCAAAAATCGCAAACGCAATAACGGATAACGCCGTAACTATGGTCGCGAAATCTCATTTAAGAAGTAATAAACCTGTTTTAATAGGGGTTTCTTCTAACGACGCTTTAGGTAAAAACAGCGAAAATTTAGGTAAACTTATAAATGCTAAAAACGTGTTTTTTATACCTTTTGGGCAAGACGATTTTATAAATAAACCGAATTCTTTAATATCAGACTGGAATTTAACAGAAAAAGCAATGGCGGAAGCCGAAAAAGGTAAACAAATTCAGCCTATTATTATTTCTTATTAAAAAAATTTTATACTTTTGCATATACATATAAAGAAGGAGAAAACTATGTGTATTATTACTAGAGATAATTGTAGGTGTAATAGACCTAATAATAATTTAAATTCGCCCGTAACGGCAAGATACGTTATAGGCGCTACAGGTCCTAGAGGCCCGTTAGGGCCTATTGGTCCGACCGGACCTACGGGACCGACAGGCATCGGAATAACGGGCGCAACCGGTCCTACGGGCGCAACCGGTCCTATCGGATTAACCGGCGCAACAGGGGCAACGGGAGCAACCGGTCCTATCGGTGTTACTGGAGCAACGGGTGCAACAGGACCTACGGGAGCAACGGGTCCCACGGGGGCAACGGGAGCAACCGGTCCCATCGGTGTTACGGGAGCAACGGGTGCAATAGGACCTACGGGTGCAATAGGACCTACGGGCGCAACGGGTCCCACGGGAGCGACGGGAGAACAAGGTTTACAAGATGCGTTATACGCTTCAAGCGGAACGGGTTCGGTGGATGCAAGCTCAATAATACCTATTACTCAAAACACGGCGACAACGGATAGTACTTTATCTGTAGAAGGTAACCAAGTCATAATTCCTGCGGGCACTTATTTAATTTCTTATGGAGTAGAAGGCGCGGATATTGCAACTACGGGCGCATTCGGTATAACTTTATATGCGGGCGGAGTAGCTTTAAATAACGGAGCTATAAACGACTACGCTACCAACGGACAAAATAAATCCGTTTCTAAAACGATATTGTATCAAACGGGAACTGCTACGACTTTAGGGCTGTACAACACTTCTAACTCTGCGATAACGCTGGGAAACGCGTTTATTACAGTTGTTAAATTTGAGTAAACAAAATAAAAAATTGCGGTTTTAACCGCAATTTTTTATGCTTTAAATTTTATAAATACTTATTTTCTGTTTTTAGACCAAAGTTTCATTCTTTGTTCTTTAGAAAGAATTTTCTTTCTAAGTCTTATGTTTTTGGGGGTAATTTCGACTAATTCGTCGTCCGCTATAAATTCCAAACATTGTTCCAAACTTAAAACTGTGGGGGTAATAAGCTTAAGCGCTTCGTCGCTTCCGCTAGCTCTGTTGTTGGTAAGTTGTTTTTTCTTACAAACGTTTACGACTATATCTTCTTCTCTTGAATTTTCCCCGACAATCATACCTTCGTAAACTTCTACGCCCGCTCCTACGAATAGGGTGCATCTTTCTTGCGCGTTAAATAAACCGTATTGAGTGGTAGTTCCGTTTTCAAAGCAAACCAAACTTCCTCTGTTTCTTTCGCTAACTTCGCCTTTATATTCTTCGTAGCCGTCGAAAACATGGCTCATTACGCCAAAACCTTTGGTGTCGGTAAGTAGTTCGCTTCTGTATCCTATTAAACTTCTGGAAGGAATTTTAAAAGTTAGTTTAGTTTCGCTGTTTCCGTTCGTAGTCATAGTTTTAAGTTCGGCTTTTCTCGCTCCTAACTTGTTCATAACCGCGCCTACGTATTCGTCGGGTACTTCGATTACTAATTCTTCTATAGGTTCGTAAGTTTTTCCGTTTACTTCTTTAAAAATAACTTTCGGACGAGATACTTGGAATTCGTAGCCTTCTCTTCTCATTTGTTCTATAAGAATGGAAAGATGTAATTCTCCGCGTCCGTAAACTTTAAACGTGTCGGCAGAATCGGTTTCTTCTACTTTCATACTTACGTTCGTTTCTATTTCTTTAAATAATCTTGCTCTTAAATGTCTGCTCGTTACGAATTTTCCTTCTTTTCCCGCAAAAGGCGAGTTATTTACTATAAAATTCATAGAAATAGTTGGTTCGTCAATCGCAACGAAAGGTAAAGGTTCTACTTGGTCGGGCGGGCAAATCGTTTCGCCTATGTTAATTTTTTCAATACCGTTTACGGCTATAATGTCGCCCATTTTAGCTTCTTCGCAAGGGACTCTTTTAAGACCGTCGTATTGAAATAATTTTACTATTCTTCCCGAAGAAGTCGTTCCGTCCGTATGGCATACAACAATCGGCGCGCCTTGTACGGCTTTACCGCGAACGATTTTTCCTATTCCTATTCTTCCAACGTATTCGTCGTAATCTACGTTACAAATAAGCGTTTGAAGCCCCGCGTCTACTTCGCCTTCGGGACAGGGAATTTCGTCTAATATCGTTTGAAGAAGGGGAGTCATATCCTTTCTTTCATCGTTTAAATCTTTAACCGCCCAACCGAGTTTTGCGCTTGCGTAAACGGTTTTAAAATCAAGTTGGTCGTCGTTTGCGCCTAAATCAAGGAAGAGTTCGAGAATGGAATCCATAGTTTTATCCAAATCCCCGCCCTTGTCGATTTTATTTATTACTACGATAGGCTTTTTGTTTAAATTTAACGCTTTTTTCAAAACGTATCTTGTTTGGGGCATACTGCCTTCTACCGCGTCTACTAAAAGTATTACGCCGTCTACCATAGATAATATTCGTTCTACTTCTCCGCCGAAATCAGCATGTCCTGGCGTGTCTACGATGTTTATTTTTACTCCGTTATAGTGTATAGCGGTGTTTTTGGCGAGAATAGTAATTCCCCTTTCTTTTTCTATATCTCCGCTATCCATAACTCTTTCGGCAACTACTTCGTTAGCCCTGAAAATATGTGTTTGTTTTAAAAGCTCGTCAACCAAAGTCGTTTTACCGTGGTCAACGTGAGCAATAATAGCAACGTTTCTTACATCCGTTCTTTTTTCCATTGTTTATCTCCAAAAAATTTACAAATTTAAGTATAATAATTAGAGCAAAAAAAGTCAAATAAATAGTAAAAAAATAAATAAATAATTTACAAAAATAATTAAATATGCTAAAATAAGGCGGAAAAAGGGGTAAATA
>CAJMEI010000114.1 GCA_905212395.1 uncultured Christensenella sp.
TAATATATACGTTATAGAGCAAAAACTTTTAGATTTATACACTTTTAAACAATTTATCAAGATTTTTATCAACCGAAAATATAGGTGTTGTTAACATAAAAAAAATCTTAAAAAACCCCGATAAATCTAGAAAAAATACGACAAAAAAATAAGTTGTCAACTTTTCCACACACTCTACTAATAATACTACTGAAAATCAAAAACAATATAAATAAAGGAATAATAAAATATGAAAATAGTCGTAAGAAATTTCGATTTACAAAACGCGATATCGAAAGTAGTAAAAGCTATTAACAATAAAAACTTAAATTCAGCTTTAGAAGGGATAAAATTTTCCGCAAAAGGGGATAATTTAACTTTATCGGCAACGGATATGGAGTTATACATAGAAAAAACCGTAATTTGCGACACGTTTTTAGAAGGCGAAGTTTTAATTCCGGGTAAATTTATATCCGAACTCGTAAAAAACATTCCTGAAGACGAAGAAGTAGAAATTTTCGCTAGCGAGAATAAAGTTAAAATTTCTTACGGAGTATCGGGAACGGAAATTCAATGTTTACCCGTAGAAGAATTTCCTATAATCAATAAAGATTATAACGAAAACTATTTTAAACTAACAAGAAAAGATTTTAAAGATATAATAGACAAAATTATTTTCTCTTGCGCGCAAGATTTGGCAAGACCCGTTTACTGCGGATGTTTATTCGAAATAAACGGAGAAAACGTTACGGGAGTTGCGTTAGACGGATACCGTATGGCTTTATGCAGAAAAGAATTAAAAGAAGCGCAAGGAAATATCAGGTGCGTTGTACCTTCCCGTACGCTTGGGGAAATTTCTAAACTATTATCCGAAAATTTAGAAGACGACGCTACGGTTTACGTTCAACAAAACAACTTAAAGTTAGATTTAAACGGAACGATAATAGTTTCAAGACTATTAGACGGAGATTTTATCGATTACAACAAGTTTTTAGCAAAAGATTTTCAAACGACGTTTACGGTAAACAGAAACGCTTTAAAAAATTGTTTGGATAGGGCAAGCATTATCGCAAAAGACGCAAAAAACGTAATATTTACCACGTGTAGAGATAACGTGTTTACAATAAATTCGTCTTCCGAAATAGGACAAGTAAACGAATGTATCGCGATAAATATGCAAGGACAAGAAAAAGAAATAGGCTTTAATTTTAAAAACATAACCGATATAATAGGCGTGTTAAACGACGAGTTTATGGAATTTAGAATAAACGATTCTTTTAAACCTTGTTTTATAGGTCCCGTAGGAAATAACGACCTTATTTATATGATTTTACCCATTAGAAGATAAAAAAGGGTTATATATTAGTAATAAACGATTGACAAAAAAATAAAAAATAAAGTATAATCTAAAAAGCACGATTTTAAAGGAGTACTAAAAATGAAAAGAACATATCAACCTAAAAAAAGACAAAGAAGCAAAGTACACGGATTCAGAAAAAGAATGGCAACTAAAAACGGAAGAAACGTTTTAAAGAGAAGAAGAGCAAAAGGCAGACATAAACTTTCTGCATAAGTATGAAAAACGTATTAAAGAGAGAAAAAGACTTTAATTACGTTTTCACTAAAGGAAAAAGAATCGGTTGCAGAACGCTTACTATGGTTTACGCGAAATCGAACGAATTAAAAGTCGGGTTTTGCGTAAGTAAAAAACACGGAAAAGCCGTAAAAAGAAATTACGTAAAAAGAGTATTGCGTAGCGCTTTTCACGAATATTCAAAGACTTTGGGCGATTATTATATCGCCTTTATTCCTAAAATAAGGGATACTTATTGCTTAAAAGAAATAAGTAAGGATATGCAATATCTTTTTTCTAAGGAAAACCTGTTTAAATGAGAAAAATTTTAATAAAAATTATTCAATTTTACAGAAAGTTTATTTCATCTCAAATAAGGTCTAAATGTATATTTACGCCGTCATGTAGCGTATACGCGATAGAAGTATTGCAAAGATTTAATATTTTTAAAGCAATACCCCTAATCGTTTGGAGGTTACTGAGGTGTAATCCGTTTAATAAAGGCGGATTTGACCCACCGCCCGACAGAAAGAAAGATATTATTTGGCTTTTATAAAAAGCGAAAAGGATTAAATGTTTAATAATTTATTAACTAACGTAGCTTTGTTAGACGGTTTAAAAAACATAAACCTAAACTGGCTCGGAAAACTGATAAGAGCTATAATAGAAAAACCGGGATATAACGTAGGAATAGGTATAATTGTATTTACTCTTATACTTAAACTTATTACTATGCCGTTCGATATAATTTCAAGAGTGGCCAGTAAAAGCAATTCCATAAAAATGGAAAAAATGCGTCCTGAACTTCAAAAGTTACAAAAACAATACGCCAACAACAAACAATTATATCAGCAAAAAGTTATGGCGTTGCAAAAAAAATCGGGATATTCGCCTTTTACGGCGTGTTTACCCAGTATTATTTCTATCATAATATTTATGGTAGTTATAGGAGCGTTTAACACTTATTCTAACTACGCTACTAATTCCTTATTTAAGAAAATGGTAAATTCCTATAATCAGGCTATAGTAGAACAAGCCGACGCAGGAGTTATAAACTATAATTCGACGGAAAAAAGTTATTCTATTAATAAAAATCATCAAAACTATAAAAATTTTTTAAATACGGATATCAGATTTAACGTTGTAGGAACGGAAGGAACGGTTACCCCCGTGTTTAGCTATGACGAAAACGACGGGCGTTATTACGTAAAAGATAGCAACGTAAATAAGCTTTACGAATTACAAAAACAATATTTAGACGGATATTATTCGGATTCGTTCGTATTAGATTCTGAAAATAAGGCGACGGGTTTAAAAGACGTTCCCGCAACGGAAACTACCCCCGCGATTTCTAAAGAACAGCTAAATAAAGAAATAGCCACTTCTTTAATCGAAAGAAAATTCGACGATTATTATATCGAAGAACAAATTATAATTAAAGGTCAATTAAAAGCCAAAGAAACGTTTAAAAAAGAAAAAAATTCGTTTTTATGGATAAAAAATATTTGGGAATCCGATACGTCGTTTAGGCATCCGCTCGGAAGTTTCGGAAAGCTTAAAGACAGCTTAGGTAGCGGTTTTAAAAATAATTATAACGTTTTAACCGCTAAAATGAGTTCGGAAAAGAAACAAGCTAACGGATATTATATCTTAGTAGTTTTATCTATCGGAGTAATGTTACTATCTCAAATTGTAATGAGTAAAGACCAAAAAACGCAAGTAGATTTAGGCTCTGTAGAAGGAAAAGACGGAACTATGGGACAAACCCAAAAAATGATGAAAATAATCATGCCGTTAATGTTCGGTGTATTCGCGTTTATTTACACTTCGGCATTTTCTATTTACATGATAGTAAGTTCGCTATTTAGTACTTTATCTACAATGTTCATAGCATTTATTGTTACTAAAATATTTGATAAAAAGGCGTTAAAAGAACAAAGTTCTAAAGATAAACGCTACGGAATTAGAAAATAAGGAGAAATATGTCAACTGATAATATATTCAGCGGAAAAACCGTTGAAGAAGCCTTAAATAAAGCGTTAAGGCAGTTAAACGTTAGTAAAGAACAGGTTAAATATACCGTTTTAGAAGAAGGAAAATCGGGATTTTTAGGAATAGGCGGAAAGCCCGCTAAAATTCAAGTAGAAATGGTGAACGATTGCGACTTGGAAAAAAGCGTTTCAGATTTTTTAAAAGGATTATTTTCTTTTCTTAACGTTGAAGCCGACGTTAGCGTAGAAGAAGACGAAAATCTTATTACTATAACTTTAAATTCAAGCGATAACGCTCAACTAATCGGATATAGGGGTGAAATTTTAGATTCCCTTCAAACTCTTGCGGGAGCTATAGCTAATAAAAACAGAGAAACTTATAAAAGAGTTTTAATAAACTGCGAAGGTTATAGAGAAAAAAGAGAAGAAACTTTAAAAGCCTTAGCGGTAAAACTTGCGGATAAAGCGGTAGCTAAAGGAAGAAAGATTAAATTAGAGCCTATGAATCCTTTTGAAAGAAGAATTATTCATTCGGCTATATCGGATAGAGAAGACGTAAAAACGGAATCTGAAGGAAAAGACCCGATGAGATACGTTGTAATAATTCCTACGAATTTAAAAAAGAGAGAATATAAAAAGACCGACAGAAACGATAGAAAAGGCGGATACAGAAAAAATTACGGTAATTCTTCCGCTACTAGCGCTCCTCGTCCGAAAAAAAGTCCTTTCGGTTCGGCAACGTTTTTAGGCAATAGCCATAAAGAAAACGGCGAAGGCTAAAAGAAATTTAATAAATTTTCATCTTTATTAAATTTAACGGAAAACAAATCGGTAATAAAATCGAA
>CAJMEI010000115.1 GCA_905212395.1 uncultured Christensenella sp.
TATATATTTTTATATATAACTATTGACGAGATAATTTATATATGGTAAAATAGCTTTTGGACAGTAGAATTTAATTTTTGATTCTATAACATTTGGAGGATTTATGAAAGAAAAAATTGTAATACCTTTCGACGGTACGAAGGAGCAAGAAGCTCAACTTCGTTCTATGCTAGCCGAACTCAAAAACGTAGAGGGTTCGACGATAATGGCATTGCAAAGAGCGCAAGCTATTTACGGGTATTTACCTAAGGAAGTACAGCAGATAATTGCCGACGAACTTGGATTATCGTTGGCGCAAGTTTACGGAGTGGCGACTTTTTATTCGCAATTTTCGTTATATCCAAAGGGAAAATATCAAATAGGAATTTGTTTAGGAACGGCTTGTTACGTTAAAGGTTCAGGCGACGTTTACAATAAATTACAAGAAATTTTAGGAATTTCGGGCGGGGAAGTAACTCCCGACAAAATGTTTTCGCTTGACGCAACTCGTTGCGTAGGCTGTTGCGGACTTGCTCCCGTTATGACGATTAACGGAGAAGTTTACGGCAGGGTAACGCCTGACAGCGTTGTGGAAATCATCGAAAAATACAAGAAGGAAGGCTAAAAATGGATATAAAAACTTTAAACGAAATTAAAGATAGATTAGCTCCCGAAATGCAAGCTAGGGTTTCGCACGGGGTAGCAAGCAAATATACCGTACTGGTATGTGGCGGTACGGGTTGTTCTTCCGGAAAATCTCTTGAAATGATGAATCAAATGAAGGAAGAAGTCGCAAAACAAGGGTTAAGCGATAAAGTCGATATTCATATGGTCGGCTGTTTCGGTCTTTGCGCGTTAGGACCTATTATGATAGTTTATCCGGAAGGCGCGTTTTATGCAAAAGTTCAACCCGAATACATAACCAAAATCGTAGAAGAGCATTTTAAAAACGGTCGTCCCGTTAAAGAATATCTTTACGAAGAAACCGTAAACGAAGACGGAAGCATAAAAGCTTATACGGAAACGGATTTCTATAAAAAACAATTAAGAATAGCGTTACATAATTCGGGAATAATCAACCCCGAAGTTATAGAAGAATATATCGCAAGGGACGGTTATCAAGCCTTATATAAAGTTTTAACCGAAATGACGCCCGACCAAGTAGTAGACGAAATTTTAAAGTCGGGATTAAGAGGTCGTGGCGGAGCAGGATTCCCCACGGGTAAAAAGTGGATGTTCACGAAAATGGCAAAGGGCGACGTAAAATACGTTCTTTGCAACGCCGACGAAGGCGACCCGGGTGCGTTTATGGACCGTTCGGTTTTAGAGGGTGACCCCCACGCCGTATTAGAAGCCATGGCGATAGCCGGCTACACGATAGGCTCAAAACAAGGATACATTTACGTTAGAGCGGAATATCCCGTTGCAGTCGATAGGTTAAATATCGCAATTAAGCAAGCTAGGGAAATGGGTTTACTCGGTAAAAACATTTTCGGTTTAGGGTTCGATTTCGATATAGAGTTGCGTTTAGGCGCAGGCGCGTTCGTTTGCGGAGAAGAAACGGCTTTAATGACTTCTATCGAAGGTCATAGGGGCGAACCGCGTCCCCGTCCTCCGTTCCCCGCTAATTGCGGATTGTTCCGTAAGCCTACGCTTTTAAACAACGTAGAAACTTACGCTAACATTTGTCAAATTATTTTAAAGGGCGCGGATTGGTTTACTCAAATCGGAACGGAAAGAAGTAAGGGTACTAAGGTTTTCGCAATCGGCGGAAAGATTAAACATACGGGTTTGTTAGAAGTTCCTATGGGTACTACTTTAAGAGAAATCGTTTACGAAATCGGCGGTGGTATTCCTAACGGCAAAAAGTTCAAAGCGGCTCAAACGGGCGGACCTTCGGGCGGATGTATTCCCGCTGAAAAATTAGACGTAGCCATCGACTACGATTCTTTAATGCAAATCGGCTCTATGATGGGTTCGGGCGGACTTATCGTTATGGACGAAGACAACTGTATGGTAGATATAGCTAAATTCTTCTTAGAATTTACCGTTGACGAAAGTTGCGGAAAATGTACTCCTTGCCGTATAGGTAACAAGAGATTGCTCGAAATGCTTACCAAAGTTACGGAAGGAACGGCTACGATGGACGATTTAGACAAAATGGAAGAGCTTTGTTATTACATTAAAAACAATTCTCTTTGCGGACTCGGTCAAACCGCTCCTAACCCCGTACTTTCTACTTTACGTTATTTTAAAGACGAATACATCGCTCACGTTAAAGACAAAGTTTGTCCTGCGGGAGTATGTAAAAAACTTATAAGGTATTCTATAATTGCGGATAAATGTAAAGGTTGTACGTTATGCGCAAGAAATTGTCCCGTAAACGCAATTAGCGGAAAGGTAAGAGAGCCCCACGTAATAGACGTTACTAAATGCGTAAAATGCGGAGTATGTATGAACAATTGTAAGTTCGGCGCTATCAAGAGAGGCTAAGGAGAAAGATATGGTTAATTTAAAGATAAACAATATTTCAGTAAGCGTACCCGAAGGGACGACTATTTTAGAAGCCGCAAAGTCTATCGGAATTAACATTCCTACTCTTTGCTATATGAAGGGAATTAACGAAATAGGCGCTTGCCGTATATGCGTCGTAGAAGTTAAAGGCGCAAGAAGCAACGTTGCCGCTTGTGTATATCCCGTAAACGAAGGAATGGAAGTATTTACCAATACTCCTAAAATCAGACAAGAAAGAAAAACCACGATAGAGCTCATTATGTCCGACCATAAGAAAGAATGTCTTTCATGCGTAAGGGACGGAAAGTGTGAATTACAAACCCTTGCAAAAGACTACGGTTGCGAATATAATGCGTTCCAAGGTGTTACAAACCACTACGAACCGGATAATTCCAGTTCTTACCTCGTAAGAGATAACGATAAATGCGTATTATGTAGAAGATGCGTTGCTACCTGTCAAAAAGTATCCGACGTCGGCGTAATAGAAACCGTTAAAAGAGGTTTTGCTACGCATGTTTCCTGCGCATTTGAAGATCCTTTGGCAGACACCAACTGCGTAGCTTGCGGACAATGTATAAACGTTTGTCCCGTAGGCGCATTGACTGAAAGAAGCGAAATAGACAACGTTCTTAACGCTTTGGCTGACCCCGAAAAAGTCGTAGTAGTAGGCGCAGCTCCTTCCGTAAGAGCGGGATTAGGCGAAGAATTCGGTTATCCTATCGGAACAAACGTAGAAGGTAAAATGGTTCAGGCTTTACGTTTAATGGGATTTAATTACGTATTCGACGTAAACTTTGGCGCAGATATTACAATATTGGAAGAAGGAACGGAATTATTAGAAAGACTTACCAATAACGGTACGTTACCTATGATAACCTCTTGTTCTCCCGGATGGGTTAAATATTTAGAAGGGGTATTTCCGGAATTAATCCCCAATCTTTCTACTTGTAAATCTCCTCAACAAATGTTCGGAGCAGTAGTAAAAACTTTTTATGCAGAAAAACTAGGAATAGACCCAAAAAATATTTACGTTGTATCGGTAATGCCTTGTACGGCTAAAAAATTTGAAAAATTAAGAGCAGACCAATCTGCTTCCGGCTATCCCGATATAGACGCGGTTTTAACTACGAGAGAACTTGCAAGAGCAATTAAGAGTATGGGAATTATCTTTAACGATTTACCCGACGGAGAATACGATATGCCTTTGGGATTATATACGGGCGCAGGCGTAATTTTCGGAAGTTCGGGTGGAGTTATGGAAGCCGCTTTAAGAACTGTTGCAGACACACTTTCAGGTTCTGACCTTGAAAAAGTCGATTACGAAGAAGTAAGAGGAATGGAAGGTATTAAAAAAGCCACTTACAAAATCGGCGATAAAGAAGTTAAGGTTGTAGTTGCAAGCGGACTTACCAACGCAAGAAAAATTTGCGAAGAAATAAGAGATGGTAAGGCCGATTATCAATTCGTAGAAATTATGTGTTGTCCCGGCGGATGTATTAACGGTGGCGGTCAGCCTATTTTAGACGCTTACAAGAGAAGAAACGTTAATTACAGAGAGCAAAGAGCGTCTGTTTTATACGATATAGATAAAAAATGTGAAGCGAGAAAATCTCATAAATCTACCGCAGTCGAAGCAGTATATAAAGAAATGCTTGGAAAGCCGGGTAGTCATAAGGCTCACGAAGTTTTGCATACTTCCTACGTAAATAGAAAAAAATAATATGCATATCGTTTTATAAAAACGGAAAAGTTGTTTACTTTTTAGGTTAATACTATTAAGGTGAATAAAAATAATTAACCGCAAGGACAAAAGTCCTTGCGGTTACGTTTATTTTATTAAAAATTGTTTTCGTTTTATATGTATTTTATTAAAAT
>CAJMEI010000116.1 GCA_905212395.1 uncultured Christensenella sp.
CGTTGACTTTTTAAATTACGTATAACAATTACACTCTGTTCGCCGCGTTACCGACAAACTGAGTGTAAAAATTTACTTAAAAAATTAAATTATAATATTGATTATTCTTCCGGGAACGAAAATAACTTTTTTAGGCTCTAAGGTAAGTTTTAAAAATTCCATTGCTTTCTTTTGAATTTCTTCTTTACTTTCCGCTACGTTTACTTTTATCGTTCCTTTCATTTTACCCATAAGCTGAACGGGTAAGTTTATTTCCGTATCTTTTGTCTTTTCTTCATCGTAAACGGGGAAACTTTCGGATAAAATATCTCCGCCGAATACTCTTTCGTAAATCTCGCTGGTAATATGCGGGGTAAACGGATTGAGCAATACTAAAAACGCCCTTAACTCTTCTTTACTGATAAAACCGTCTTCTTTTATTTTGTTTACAAATTCCATCATAGAAGAAATTATAGTGTTAAACCTAAAATCGTTTGCTTGTTCGTAGGTTTCGGCAGAAGGATTATAAATTCCGTCGTTTACCTTTTTAATCAACTTATGGAGCAACTTTTCGTGTTCCGCGCTGACTTTTCCGTCCTTTACGAGTTCTTGTAAATCCCAAACTTTATTTAAAAAGTTTACGCTACCCGTTATTCCCGTAAAAGTCCAAACAGTGTTTTGTTCGTATTCGCCTATAAACATAACGTGAAGCCTGAATACGTCCGCGCCGAATTGATTAATTACTAAAATGGGGTCTACGGCGTTACCCGAACTCTTACCCATTTTTCTACCCTTTTCATCTAGTATAAGACCATTACACATTCTTCTTTTAAAGGGTAATTTTTTGGGAACTTTGCCTATATCGTACAAGAAGTTATGCCAAAAACTTGCGTATAACATATGGCGAGTAACGTGTTCTACTCCGCCCGTATATAAGTCGGCCTCTCCCCAATATTTAAGATTTTCTTGCGATACGAATTCTTTGTCGTTATGCGGGTCCATAAACCTTAACCAATACCAAGAAGAACCCGCCCAGTTAGGCATAGTGTCCGTTTCTCTTTTTGCGTTTCCACCGCATTTAGGACATTTACAATTTACCCAATCGGTAAGTTTGGATAAAGGTCCGTTACCCGTATCGTCGGGGGTGAAATCGTCGGTTTTAGGAAGACGCAAAGGCAATTCTTCTTCGGGAACGGGAACGTAACCGCATTTATCGCAAATTACAATCGGGAAAGGTTCTCCCCAATAACGTTGTCTGTTAAAGGGCCAATCCTGCATTTTATAGTTTACTTTTTCTTTTCCGAGGTTTCTCTCTTCGAGCCAAGCCGTAATTGCTTGTTTTGCTTGCTCTAAGCCCATTCCGTTTAAGAAATCGCTGTTTATATGAATTCCGTCGTCTTCGTAAGGGTGTTCGTCGTAATTATCTCCGCCTTCGAGAACGGGAATTATATCTATTCCGAATTTTTTAGCAAAATCATAATCTCTTTGGTCGTGAGCGGGAACAGCCATTATTGCGCCCGTTCCGTAACCCGATAAAACGTAATCCGCAACGAAAATAGGAATTTCTTTTTGATTTACGGGGTTTATAGCGGTTATACCTTGAATTTTAACGCCCGTTTTTTCTTTATTTGCAGTTCTTTCTATATCGGATTTATGTTTAGCTTGTTCTCTATAAGCTTTTATTTCGTCGATATTGGTTATTTTGTCTTGCAATTCGTCCACTAACTCGTGTTCGGGAGAAATAACCATAAACGTTACGCCGAATAAAGTGTCCGCTCTCGTGGTAAAAACGGTAAACTTTTTATCCGTACCTTTAACCGAAAAATCTACTTCCGCGCCAACCGATTTTCCTATCCAGTTTCTTTGCGATTCTTTAAGGTTGGGCTTCATGTTTATTTCGTCTACCGCGTCTAGCATTTTTTCGGAATAATCTTTCATTCTTAAATACCAAACGTTTCTTTCGGCTTTAATAACGGGGTTATGACATCTGTCGCAAACTCCGCCTTGACTGTCTTCGTTAGATAAAACCGTTTTACAAGTAGGACAGAAGTTTACTTCCCCTTTATTTTTATAAGCCATTCCATGCTTAAATAATTGCAAGAAAATCCATTGCGTCCATTTGTAATATTCGGCGTCCGTAGTAGCGAACTCTCTCGACCAGTCGAACGAATATCCCATTTTCTTTAATTGATTAGTAAAAATAGCAATATTGTCTTTGGTTACGAGTTCAGGCGATTTGTGCATTTTTATCGCGTAGTTTTCGGTAGGAAGACCGAAAGCGTCCCAACCGACGGGATATAAAACGTTATATCCTTTAAATCTCATAAAACGCGCTATAATTTCGGTAGGAGTATAACATTTAACGTGTCCTAAATGTATTCCCTTTCCGCTAGGTCCAAAAAATTCGCTTAACAAGTAAAATTTCGGCTTATCCGAAAAATCAACGGCTTTAAAAGATTGATTTTCTTCCCATCTTTTTTGCCATTTCGCCTCTACCTTTTCGAAGTCCCATTTAAATTCCGTTTTTTTAATATCTGCTATTTGTTCGTTAATGTCCATAATAAACGTCCTTAATTTACGAAAATCAATATAATCTCTCTTTATCGCTTATAAACGCGTACGCTACGGCGTCCGGTCCTAAATGCGCGCCGATAATAGGCCCTATCCATCTTATTTCGGGTTTGTACCCAAAAGTTTCTTCGACTTTTTCACATAATCTTTCAGCCATTTCTTTATTGCCGGTATGTCCTATATACATTTGAAAAGAATCGGGATGTTTACCCATATCTAAACCTTCTGCAACTACCGAAGAAAACGCTTTCTTTTCTCCCATTTCCTTGCGAATTATGTCTAATTTTCCTTGTTTGTTAAATTCGATTATAGGTCTAACCTTTAATAAAGAACCTATCATGGCTTTTGGTCCGCTTATTCTTCCGCCTCTTTTTAAGAACATTAAATCGCTTACGATTATATAATGTTGAAGGTGCATTTTTAAGCTTTCCAACTTTTGTTGAGTTTCTTCTACCGAACAAAAGTTATCTCTCATTTCAATTGCTTTTCTAACGAGCATTTGTTCGCCTACGGTAGTGGAAGAGCTTTCTACGAAATAAATTTTTACGTCCGGATAAGTTTCCGAAATTCTTTTATAAGCGTCTTTCGCCCTATCTAGCGTAGGACTTAATCCGTAAGACTGACAAACGTGTAAAATATTTTTTATGCCTTTTTCAGCCATATTTTTAAATAAATTGTAATGCGCTTCTTCGGATAAAATAGAGGTTTTAGATACTATTCCCGAACGCAATTTATCGTAATAATCGAAATATTCTTTTTCTTCTTTAAAAGAATCTAAGCAATCGGTTATGTTTCCGCTTTTGTCTATTAAAACGTAACTGAGTTCTCCGACGTAAATATCGAATTTTTCAATTTCGGTTGCGTAAAAATCGCAATTACTATCACAACTGATTTCAAACTTTCTCATATTTTCTCCCTTTTCGTTTATCATTAGTTTTTAAAAAAACGGATTTTCTTTAACAATCTTTCTTTCGTAAAGCGTTCAAAAATGATAAACTTATGTATTTTTATATACCGATTTTAATTATAGCATATTTTTTTTACTCTGAAAAGCTTTTTTGCCGATTTTCGTTGATTTTATTATTTAAAACGACTATATTATATTTATTATTAATCGTATAAACGCTTTTAAATAAGGAGAAAAATGGATAAAAAAGAATTGCTAATTGCAATATACAGATATTTATACGAAAACACTTGCTACGATTATCCTATTACGTACACTACTCTTTCGGAAAAAATTAACGAAATATATTGTTGCTCAACTACAAGAAAATCCGTAGCGTCTTGCGTGGACACGCTTAACGATTGCGGAATAGAAGTTTTAACAAAGTCCAATAAAGGAGTTTATTTAGCTTCTCGCCCGTTGGAAAGCGGTGAAATTAAGTTTTTAATAGATTGTATTCTCTCCTTTAATTACATAGATAAATCATATTCGGAAGAGCTAATTAAAAAATTATGTTGTTTAGGCGGAAAAACTTTTAACGATAAAAACAAACTATGTTATAAAGTAAACAATCTTTCTAGGGGGAACAATAAAGATTTATTTTATAACGTTGAAATATTAGACGAAGCTATAGTAAACGATAAAAAAGTTACTTTCACCTATAATAAATATAAACAAGATAAAAAGCTTCATAAAACGAATGAACATATTGTTTCGCCGTTTTTTACTTTTTTGGTAAATCAATGCTACTATTTAATGGGCGCTAGCAATATATTTAACGACGTAGGATTTTTTAGAATCGACAAAATAACGAACGTAAAAATTTTAGACGAAAAAAGAGAAAATCTT
>CAJMEI010000117.1 GCA_905212395.1 uncultured Christensenella sp.
CTAAAAACAAATAAGATAAAAATTATTTGTTTATTTTTAATTATTTGATTGAATTTTTTTATTAGCGTGTTCCGAAAGTTCGCATAAGTTGAACCGGTGCGCAAAAGGTGTATTTTTATGGGTAATTTCGTTCATCTTCACGTCCATACGGAGTTTTCTATTCTAGACGGAATGTCAAGAATAAAAGATATGGTAAAAAAGGCAAAAAAGCTCGGTATGAAAGCGTTAGCAATAACCGACCACGGCAATATGTATGGGGCGGTTACTTTTTTTGACGCCTGCAACGCGGGCAAGAATCCCGAAGATAGGATAAAAGCGATAATCGGGCAAGAATTTTACGTTTGCGACGATTTACACGTTAAATCTCGTAATAAAGACGACCCAAACGGAAACGGCTTTAAGGATAGAAGGCATTTAATTCTTTTAGCAAAAGACGAAACGGGATACAAAAATCTTTGCATACTAACTTCTATTGCGTTTAAAGAAGGGTATTATTATAAACCGAGAATAGATTTAAAAACGCTGGCAGAGCATCACGAAGGTTTAGTATGTACTTCGGCTTGTGTAGGCGGAGATATTCCGCAAGCTATTTTATCTGGAAATTTAGAAAAAGCTGAAGAATTAACTTTATTTTTTAAAAATTTATTTAAAGACGATTTTTATCTAGAATTACAAAATCACGGGCTAGAAGAAGAAAAAATCGTAAATAATTACTTAAAAATTTTAGCATTAAAACATAACATAAAGACTATCGTAACAAATGACGTACACTATCTTGAAAAAGAAGACGCGCCCGTACACGAAGTAATGCTTTGCATAAATACGAAAACCACGTTAGACGACCCCAATCACATGAGATTTACGGGGGACGAGTTTTATTTTAAAAGTTACGAAGAAATGCTACAAGCCTTCCCCGACGACGAGCAGTCTTTATTAAATACTAACGAAATTGCCGACAAGTGCAATTTTAAATTCGATTACGGACATTACAAATATCCTAGATTTAAACCGGAAAACGGAAAAACGCCTATCGAATATATTAGAGATTTGGTAGACGAGGGCGTAAAAAAGAAGTACGGCGCTTATACGAAAGAGATAACCGACAGAATAGAATACGAGTTGGGCGTAATAGAAAGATTAGGTTATATCGAATACTATTTAATAGTTTGGGACTATATTCATCACGCAAGAGAAATGGGAATTTCCGTAGGTCCGGGGCGTGGTTCGGGAGCAGGTTCTATTATAGCGTATTTAATAGATATAACCGATATAGACCCTTTAAAATACGATTTGTATTTCGAGCGTTTTTTAAATTCCGAAAGAGTTTCCGCGCCAGATTTCGACGTCGATTTCGAAGATAGCAGAAGACAAGAAGTTATAGATTACGTTCGTGAAAAATACGGCGACAACGCGGTTGCTAAAATTATTACGTTCGGAACGATGGCGGCGAAAAACGCCATAAAAGACGTAGGAAGAGTTTTAAGAGTTCCGTACGCGGAATTAGATAAAATAACCAAAGCCATTCCCAACAAAATAAAGAAAGGCGGAGCGGAAATAGAAATAAAAAGGCCTTTTATAATAAAAAAGGTATTCGGATTTTACGAAGACGATAAAACCGATTACAGCGTTCCCGAACTTGTAGAAATATACAATTCTAATCCCGAAATAAAAAGAGTAATAGATATAGCGGGAAAGCTAGAAGATATGCCTAGACAGTCCAGTACGCACGCTTGCGGAGTTTTAATCGGTGCGAAAGCTTTGGACGATCAAATGCCGATGTCTAGAAACGGCGACGATATAACCACGAGTTACGTCGGGGTAGAATTAGAGCATTTAGGCTTTTTAAAAATGGACTTTTTAGGGCTTAGGAACTTGTCCGATATAAAGCTCGCGATGAATTACGTTAAGGAAAATTACGGAATAGACGTGCAATTCGGCAGAAAATACGACGACCCTAAGGTATACGAATTGATTTCTTCTGGGGATACGAAAGCGATATTCCAAATAGAATCTTCGGGATTTCAATCGTTCTTAAAACAGCTTTTACCGTCTTGTTTAGAAGACATAATCGCTGCGGTTTCTTTATATCGTCCCGGACCTATGGATTCGATAGGAAAATTCGTTCATAATAAACATAATCCTAAAGACGTTAAGTTTGCTCACCCGTTATTAGAGCCTATTTTAAAGCAAACGTACGGTTGTATAGTTTATCAAGAGCAAGTTATGAAAATAGTTCAAGAGCTTGCGGGATATTCGCTGGGACAAGCGGACATAGTTCGTCGTATGATGGGTAAAAAGAAAGTCGACGAAATGATAAAAGAAGAAGTCGTTTTCCTAAACGGAAAGGAAGCTTCCGTAGACGCGCACGGCAAACAAGTTACCGCGATAAAGGGTTGTTTAAATAACGGCGTAAGCGAAGAAGTAGCTAAACAAATTTGGTCGGAAATGAAAGACTTTGCTAAATACGCTTTCAATAAATCGCACGCCGCCGCATACTCGATAATCACTTATCAAACGGCGTATTTAAAAACGTATTATTTGCCCGAATTTTTAACTGCCGTTTTAAATAACCGAATTACCAACATAGACGAAATCAAAAACTACGTATCTTACGTTAAAAGTAAAAAAATCAAGGTTTTACCGCCCGATATAAACGAAAGTCAAACGTATTTTTCCACTAAAAACGGACAAATTCGTTTCGGACTTGCGGCTGTTAAAGGAATAGGACTTAACGTAATAGACAACATTATAGAAGAGAGAAGTAAAAACGGAAAATTTACTTCCTTAGAAGACTTTTGTATGCGTTGCATAAAAGACGTAAACACTAGATTAGTCGAAAATCTAATTTACGCCGGAGCGTTCGATTGCACGGGTAAAAACCGTAGGCAAATGATTTTAACTTACGGCGAAATTTTGGAAAAAGCGAATTTAATAAATAAGCAAAGTCAAGCAAATCAATTTAATCTTTTTGAAATGTTTGACGAACAAAAGGACGAAATAAACGTAAATTATCCCGCCGTTAAAGAGTTTTCTTTAAAAGAAAAACTTTCTTACGAAAAACAAGTTGCAGGCGTTTACATTACGGGGCATCCGTTAGAACAGTATTATTCCTTGCTTTCTTCTATGCCTAATAAATCGGAAGACTTTTTGGTGTTCGAGCAAGAAGGCGATACGGAAGAAAACGAAGTGGAATCCGATTTAAAAGACGGTTCTTTCGTTCAAATGGGCGGAATAATAACTAACGTAAAAAAACTTATGACGAAAAGCGGAGCTTACATGGCTATAATAGGACTAGAAGATACTTATGGCGAAATAGAATGCGTAATGTTCCCGAAAGTTTACGAAAAATACGCTCAAACTTTGGAAGTGGACGCTATAGTCACAATAAAAGGGAAACTGCAACTACGGGACGGAAAACCGCCGAGCGTATCTATCGACAGTTTAAATTATCTTAATTCAAAAGAAGAAACCGAAAGCGTTGAAAAAAAGAAAGAGCAATACGTTGGGCTTATTATTTCGCCCGAAAACGAAGCAAGACTAGAAGAAATTTACGATATTTTAAGCTTTTATCCGGGGGATATTAAGGTGGCGGTTAAAATTCAAGGTAAAAACAAACGCACTAAATATTCTATAAGAAATTGTAGGGGAGTAATAAACGAACTGACTTCTATTTTGTCAGAAGACGAAATAAAATTTTTTGAGGTGTAATATGAAAGTAAGATATTCTACCGACGAACAAAGAGTAAAAGAAGTTTTAGAAGGTTTAAAGGCAAAGGACGGATATTGTCCTTGCAAAGTGGGTAAAAAACCCGAAAATAAGTGTATGTGCAAAGAGTTTAAGGAACAAATTGCCGACCCCGATTTCGAAGGTTATTGCCACTGCGGATTATATTACAAAGAAAAATAAATTAGGCTATATATCGATTATAGTCTTAAAGGAGATAAAAAATGACGTTAGAAGAATTTAAAAAATTAAAGATTGAAAGTATGAAAGCTCGCGACAACGTTGCGGTTAACGCGTACAACGCAATTATATCTAAACTTATGCTTGCAAAAATAGAAAAGAAAGCAAACGGCGAAGATTTAACGGAGGCCGACGTAACTTCTTGCTTAAAGAAAACTCAAAAAGAGCTTATAGAAGAAAAAGAAGGATATGAAAAAGCGGGTAGAGAAGAAAACGTAGCGGAATTAAATAAACAATTAGAAATAATTGAAAAATATATTCCTAAAATGATGAGCGCCGAACAAATTAAAGAAGAAATAGAAAAATTACAAGATAAAAGCATGCCAAGCGTTATGAAGTATTTTAAAACTAACTTTGCGGGTAAAGTAGAAATGAAAA
>CAJMEI010000118.1 GCA_905212395.1 uncultured Christensenella sp.
TGATTAATTTTATAAGTATTATTCTGATATATTGGAATTTGCTTGCGTAGCTATTTCGTACAACAAAGACAAAGAAGTGGGTCAAAAGGTCTTTCGGCATTTTGACCCATTTTTGCATATTTTTAGGCAAAAATAGGCGGTTTTGGACGCCCTTGATTTTCAAGGGGCTTTTTTTTATGTCCAAAAAACGAAAAACACCCAACCCACTTTTCTCGTTTAGTGGGTGGAAATGTGTTGGGTGGGCGGATTTGAACCTTTGAAAAAGCAATATAAAACCTATCGATTTTTTTAGTTTGGGCGGTTTTCTAGGTATAATTTGATAGGATAATTACTTGAATTTTATTAAGTACAAGATGATTTTTGAAAGAAGTTAAAAGCAAAAACCTAAAATATCTTTTAATATCATAAGATAACACGAAAAAACGCTTGACATAATATTCGTAGGCTGCTATAATACAATCAAGGATATAGAAATGGAATATAACGAATTACTTTTAGAAGTGTTTCACCGCATAGTAAAACTTGAAAAAGAAGTTGCAGAATTAAAAAACAATAGAAACACAATTGAAAACGTTTTACCCAAAAAACCTATTATTGATGATAAACCGCAGCAACGTGATAAAACGAGATATATGTTTAACGGAAACGTTTATCTTAAAAACAGGTTGGTGCTTGCGATTGTCAAAGATTATGTTTCAGATAATCCGACAATAACAAGCGGAGAGTTAAAAATGATTTTTGATAAATCGTTGCAAGGTTCGATAGGAGTTGTTGAAAACGAGATAATTGCAAAACAGCGTAAAGATTATCAAGTGAGATTTTTTGCAAGGGGAGACGAGATTATAAAACTAAAAGACGGTAATATGCTTGTTTGCTCACAATGGGGAATACTTAACATTCCGAACTTTATTAAAAGAGCGGAGCAATTAGGCTATACAATAGAACAAATTACAAAAAACTAAAAGGAGACGAAAAATGAAAAAAGGCGATGTTACTTATGCAAGAACACATGCGGAGTTTTTGAACAAAAAGTTTGGAACAGATTATAAGGGTTGGATGAGATGTACTTGGCAGTATGGCGAGTGGACAGTTTTGATGGTTAGATTTAATAAAGAAGACGGTGGCTGGAACAATACATTTCTTTCTGATAATCGTTTTAAGGAAAAAAATTTATGGAATACAGATGAAAGATATCTGAGAAAAATAGATAAGAAGAAAGCAGTATTTGAAATAAAAGACGATGGGGGACAAAGAAAATACATTTTTAGGGGCAAGTATGTTTATGATGAAAAAGAAAGTAATCCGTTAGAAGTGCGTTATTACGATATAGTGTCTGACGAATTATAGAATACTTAATATTCCAAACTTTATAAAAAGAGCGGAGCAATTAGACTATACAATAGAACAAATTACATAAGACTAAAAGGAGAAGAAAAATGAGGTTTGATGCAAAAACCGAGCAAACAAAGTTTTGGAAAATCTTTGACGAAAAACTAATCGAAAACGGAGAACCGTTTTCAATATTGTACGAAAAATCTGGCAAAGTTACGTCCTGGGCAATGATAAATAAAAACTATAGTTTAGTAGATTACGGGCTATCCATTGATTTTTTAGTACGTTATAAAGAATTGCGTATAAACATATATTTGCGCAACGACTTGCCGTTTGCTTGCTATTTAGAAAAGAACAAAGAAGATATTGAATCTATGGTAAGCGTGCCGTTAAAATGGATACACGGGGCGAGCAACCCAAATACGAGAAGGATAGTTTTTTATAAACCGATTGAAATAGGTAACGTTGAAGCCTATGCCGATGCTATTGACGAGATTTTGCCCGTAGTAATGGAGATGAAAAAAGTTTGTGAAAAATACGGTAAGGATTTATTTTTTGATTTTTAGGAGATTGTGATGATTGATTTTGATGCGCTCGAAACTAAAAAAGCAAGAATAAGGCAAATGTCCTTAAGAGAATTGTTTAGAAATGGCGAAAAATTGTATTATACCATTTTAATACATAAAGCAGAAGAACGGTCAAAAGACTTTTGGGACGAATTTGAAAGCGATTGTCTCTTTATCGATAAGTGTAAATTATCACAAATCAATCTTACCATTTTTAATATATTAGTCTATACGCATACGTTTGATAATAATTGTATAAAGGATTTTAAAAATGATTTTAACAAAATATCGCATGATTTTTGTCTTTATAATGAATACATTGATAAAGCGTTATGCTCATATTTTTTACAAAATTTAAATAAAAACGATCGTTTTTGCAAAGAAGTTGTTACCTTATATCTTTCAAAGCACTCTGAAAACAATGGCGAGATTGAAGAAGAAGTAAAAAAGTGGCTTGACTTACATAATAGCCAAGAGTTTAAAAAGAGTATTGCACAAGACGTTCTTTCAATAAGCTATTATAAGATAGTTGTAGAAGAGATGATTGACGACTATGTAAAATATCGGGTGAGTTTAGGGAAATGAGTGATGACGATAAGTTCGGGATATGCGGAGTTATATGGATTGTAACCTTGTTATTAAGCACGATTGCTTTTAGGGACTGGGGCCTTCCTATGTGGTTATGTATAATACTATCGCTGGCAATTTCTATAACAATTTCAATGACGATTTATTATAAATGATCAAAGAATAAATGAATATAGTGTTTTTAGATATTGACGGTGTTTTAAACACAGATAAAACTTGTATATTTTATGACAATGAGATGATAGTTGAAGACGATAAACTCTTATTATTAAAAAACTTGTGGAAGAAACGCAAAGTAAAATCGTTTTAGTTTCAACAAAAAAAGATTACTGGGAAAAGAAAAACAAAAACAAACAAGGTCTATACGGGGCGTATCTTGATGAAAAGTTTTCTGAATATGGTCTTACAATTTACGATAAAACCATAGATGACGGAATTCATAGGGGACTAGGAGTACTTGCGTGGAAGTCTAGAAATAATACAAAAAATATTGTAGTATTAGATGATAACGAAGAAGGATATGATGCAATAACGAAAGCATTTTACTTAGTTAAGATTTCAGGTGGAATAGGATTAACTGAACAGAATTTAGAAAAAGCAAAAGAGATTTTAAATAAGTAAGTTATTTTTGCAACCTTTTTACTGACACACATAAAAAACACATATTTACCCACTCACTATTTTACACATTTTAACCCACCGAGACATAAAGAAACCATAATATTGATACGAAAAATATCGGTATTATGGCTTTTTTATTGCCTAAATGGGGGTATTTTGCCCTTTATCATAGATTTTATAGTAAAAATTGAGGCTTGTCGGGATAGTTTTCTTCCCTGCAAGCCCTTTTTGTTTTTATCCATAAAATACAAATCGTTCACTTTATACCCCTTTCGTTCAATTTATGATATATCGTTCAATTATTGATTTTCAATGGATTATGTGATATAATAAACTCACCGATAAATAAGAATTTGACGGAGAAATGATATGAGATTAAAGAATATTCTGATTGTTGTCAAAGATATAGAAAAATCGAGAAAATTCTATCACGACTTGTTTGGTATAGACTTGGTGCTTGATAACGACGGCAATATGATTTTAACAGAAGGTCTTGTTCTTCAAGATGAGAAAATATGGAAATCGTTTTTAGATAGAGATATTATTCCCAAAAGCAACTCTTGTGAATTGTATTTTGAGGAGCAGAACATCGAAGCATTTGTTGAAAAATTGGAAAGACTGTATCCTGCTACTGAATATGCAAACCGACTTATGACACATAGTTGGGGACAACGGATAATCCGCTTCTATGACTTGGATGGCAATTTAATAGAAGTGGGGACACCGATGTAATCAGCAAATTCCAATTTGTTGAACTAAAAAATAGGTGCAAACCCTTATAGGAAAATGCACCCATAACTCTAAAATTTGCACCCATCTTGAAATGGTATCAAAATTTTACATTACTCACAAGTAAAGAGGACTGTGAGATTTTTGCAGACCGCTATTTTCTTTACACAAAAAACGCATGAGTTTTTAAATCTTGCGTTTTTTCTATTCGTTATAAATTAAATGTGTTTTACTTGTTTTTACAATAAATTTAGTTGCTTTCCGTTTCTATTGCGACGAATATTTCGTTATATCAAAGTCGTCTATTTTTCTAATATTTTCTGCTAATTCTATTTTTTTGCAAAACGTTGCGTCGTTAAATAATCTGCAAACGAGTAACGCGTTATATGTAATATCTCGTACTATATATGCCGATACGTTAAATTTACTTATATTTTTTCTTTTTTCCATTCTTCCTTTACCGCCTTTTAT